>CAZGYL010000371.1:0-5538 GCA_964529985.1 uncultured Planctomycetia bacterium
CGAGGTTTTTCGGTATTAGGCGCGCAAGAGCTTCCTTCCGGCGCAAGGGGCGGCTGGTGAGTGTCCTTCCCTACCCAGGAGGGCGCCACCCGAGGATCGGATTCCTCCAGGGTGCGGTAAACCCGCAGCGCGGCACGAAGGTAAGCATTTTCCTTCCATGGGAGAACGCCGGCTATGTTGTGCTTGATCTTCCCGAAGCGCTGTGGACGAATCTCGGCCTTACCTTCCTTGCCCACAAGCATATTCCGACGATCTGGGAGAAGCGGAATGTAGAGCTGCCGCCCGTGGAATGGCGCCCGGGAGACGGCGGGAGCCTTGTAAACGAGCTGGTAATGCCGAATGGAATAGCTTTTCGAGGGAAAGTGATCCCCCGAAAGGACGCGGTTGATTTCACCCTTGAAATCAAAAACGGATCTGGGGCTCCGCTTTCCGATATCCGCGCTCAGGTGTGTCTTATGCTTAAGGGCGCACGCGGCTTCCGGGAACAAACAGCTTCCAATAAGACCAAGATGGGAAACGCCGCCTTGTGCAGATCCTCAGACGGCAAGAGGTGGATAATCATTGCGTGGGAAAGGGGAAGAGTTTGGTGGAACCCGGAAGTTCCGTGTATACATTCCGATCCCAAGTTCCCTGATGCCCAGGGCGGTGAAACAGTTAGAGCCCGCGGGCGTCTGTTCTTTTATGAAGGACAAGCAGTGCGGGATGAAATAGCCCGCCGCTTGCGGGACGGGACGCTTTTCGGTCCTCCCACCTCCCGCTGAGGCAGCCTACGCCGCGCGGTTTGTCCTCGGAGGCGGCCGCTGGGTCGTGCTTGCCCTCCTCCCGGGCAGGGGATAGGATTGCACCCTCAGGGCTGCGTGCAACGTTGTGGCCCGGTCGATCGGAACGGTTCCTGTAGAAAAGCGGGAGAAAAACACCTCAGGTAAGGCTGGTTCGGAAAGAGGTATGGACCACACGAGGCTGCTTTACGACATAGGTGAGCTGAACAACCTCTTTGCTGAAAGCATCAGCATTGAGACCTTTCTTCAGCTCACAGTCGAGATGGTTGCAAAGCACCTCAAAGCCGATGTGTGTTCCATTTACATCTACAACGACAAGGAAAACCGTCTCGTCTTGAAGGCCACGCATGGGCTTGAGCACAGTGCGATCAATTGCATAAGCATGAGCCCGGATGAAGGACTTACCGGCCTGGCGCTTAAGGAGCTCAAGCCGGTCCGCGTGACCCGCGCAAGCAAACATCCCCGCTACAAGTTCTTTGCAGGATGCGGAGAGGAGAAGTACGAGAATTTCCTGGCGGTTCCGATCCGGCGCGGCATTAACAGGATCGGGGTGCTTGTCCTTCAGAGATCGGATCCGCACCCCTTTACGCGTGCGGATGAGATAGCCTGCATGGCGGCCGCCTCGCAGCTTGCGGCAGTAATAGAAAACGCCCGTTTCCTGCTTATGCTGCGTGAGAATCAGCGCCAGAGTACCGTTTCAGAACCCCGGCGGCTCGACGTGGTTCAGGGGGAAAGCGCCTCCCCGGGCCTGGCATACGGCCCGGGCCGGGTCTTCGACCGGGACATCACGTTTCAGGCCTTCCTGGAAAGACGCTACGAAAGGCGCTACGGGCTTGAAGATTTCAATCGGGCGGTCGCTGAAACAGAAAAACAGCTTAATGAGCTCCAGTACCTGGTTGAAGAAACGCTGACCGATGCCGCCTCCCTCATATTCGCGACTCACTTGCTCCTGCTGAAGGACCATGAATTTACAGGAGCAATGCAGCGGAAGATCGAACAGGGGGAGAATCCGCCGCGCGCGATTCTGAAAGTCACACGCCGCTACTTGGACGTACTGCGCAAGAGCCCGAATCCGGCTGTGCGTGAAAAGGTACAGGATGTCGAAGATCTCGCGCTGAGACTTCTTGCGAACCTGCTCGGTGAGACCAAGAAAGTCGCTGTCGGCGCGGGACAGATAATCCTGGCGCGGAACCTTTTTCCTTCGGAGCTCTTGCGAATGGCAAGCGAGGGTGTGAAGGGCATAGTGCTTGCAACAGGAGGTGTCACAAGTCACATCGGCATTCTGGCACGCTCTTTGGGCATACCTCTTGTTGTCGCCGAAAACCCTGACTTGCTTTCGATACCGGACGGCACTCCGGTGCTTGTGGACGGTGACACAGGCAACGTCCACGTTGCACCGGCTGAGGAAGTGGTGAGCGAATTCCAGCGCCGTGACCGCGACAGAAAGCGGATTCTTGAAAACGGCACCTCTGTAAAACCGCGGACAAAAACGGCCGACGGGGTGCCTGTTCACCTCCATGCGACCATCAACCTGCTTTCGGATGTGAAGCTCGCCCTGCAGGTTCATTGCGAGGGAATCGGGCTTTACCGCACCGAGTTTCCGTTTATCGTACGCACAAGCCTTCCTTCCGAAGAAGAGCAGTACGTCTGCTACAGGCGGCTTGTTGAATCCGCAGCCGGCCTGCCCATAACCTTCCGAACCCTTGACGTCGGAGGGGATAAGGTACTTGCCTACTTCAGCGCTCCTCACGAGCAAAACCCTTCACTCGGCATGCGCAGCACCCGTTTCGCCCTCACTCACCGCGAGGTCTTCATTCAGCAGATCAGGGCGATCCTCAGAGCGGGTGCGGATTCCGACCTGCGGATCATGTTTCCCATGATTGGGTCGCTTGAGGAGTTTCGGAGCGCCCGCGATCTTACGTACCGCTGCTTGGACGCTTTGGTTGAGGAAGGCTTGAGGTGCCACCTGAATCCGAAGATCGGCGTGATGGCCGAACTTCCTTCGGTGGTCGAACTTGCCCGCGAGTTCGCCCGCGAGGCCGACTTTCTGTCAATAGGCACCAACGACCTGATCCAGTTCATGCTCGGGGTCGACAGAACCAATGTCAGGGTGGCTCCTTTTTACATCCCGCACCACCCGAGCGTGCTGCGGGCGCTTAAGAAGCTCGTGCAGGCTGCGCTCGAAGCCGGTAAAGAAGTTGCAGTCTGCGGAGATATGGCTCACCAGGTGCGCTATCTGCCGTTCCTTCTCGGGATCGGCGTTCGGATTCTCAGTATCGATGTCGTCTACTTTCCCGAAGTCCAGCAGGCGATCGAACGCATAGAGCTTCGAAGGGCTGAAGAGCTTGCCGATCTGGCGCTCCGCTGCGGTACGGCGGAAGAAGTCGAAGCTCTGCTTGCAGAAGCTCTTCCCGCAGCGAAAACCTGAAATTCCCCGGCAAGCCGCATACATTCCTTGCTCCGAAGCCCTTTTCACGGTACGTTGCAGTAAAAGACGGAGGCTCGAAATGGGCGGCTTCTTCTACCAACTCGGGCGGCTCGCAGGACCCTCGGTCCGCAAGGGCAAGTGGCTTTGGAAATCGCTTACAGGGAGCGACGATGAGCTCCTTCAGGCTGAGGAAGAGGTAGGTGCGGATCTTGACCGTGCGTTTCTGGCCGGCGTTTCGCTTGATCCTGAAAGCGAGCTTCAAGAGCTCGCAGCAGCCCTGACGGGAAAACTCGCCCAAAAGGTCAAAAACAAAAAGAGAAAGTTCAGGCCGAGAGTCCTTGCCTCTGAGGCCGTAAACGCTTTCGCCCTTCCCGGCGGCTACATTTATCTTACGCGCGGGCTGGTTGAGTGCGTTGAACGCTCCTCCGATGAGCTTGCCTTTGTCATCGCGCATGAAATGGGCCATGTAATCCGGCAGGACCCTATGCAGCGTGTCGTAACAGAGGCTGCAGTCGGGGCGGCGCTTAAACTTCTTGCCCGAAAGGGCCCTGCTTCTTACCTGCGCTCGGTCGGAGCGAAACTGCTTCAAAGCGCTTATTCTCAGGACCGCGAGCTCGGAGCCGACGAATTGGCGGTGCGGCTTCTTCGTGCGTCGGGATTCCCGCCTCAGGCCGCCGTCGCGCTGCTTGAGAAACTAAGTGCCCGGGCAAAAGATACTTCCTTGCAAGCAACCCTCCTCGGCCCTTACTTCTCAACCCATCCGCCTTTCGAACTTAGGATCCGCCGGATACGCCGCATGCTTAAGGCCTAAGCCGGCAGGCGGACTGGCGGAAGAGCCCCGGCGTGATAAAATCGGATCACCTAGTAAACCTATAGTCTTTGCTGTTCGGGAGGCGGTGATGACAAGCGAGTACATTTACCTTGACTACGCCGCGACGACTCCTCCTGACCCTGAAGTCAGGGAGGCAATGATTCCTTTCTTAAGTTCCTACTTCGGCAACCCCTCAAGCATCCACCTCCAAGGACAAATCGCCCGCAAGGCGGTTGAAACCGCCCGGTTCCGGATCGCCTCTCTTATAGGCGCGGATCCGGAAGAAATCGTCTTTACAAGCGGAGGCACCGAGGCCGACGTGCTCGCTGTAAGCGGAGTCCTTTTTGCAAACGAAGGCAAGAAGCGGCATGTGGTGACAAGTGCGATCGAACACCCTGCGGTACTCCAATGCCTGGAGTTTTGGGAAAAGCGAGGAGTGTCGGTCACGAAGCTGAAACCGAACCACTCCTTCATTATCGAGCCTGAAGCTGTGAGGGAAGCTATAAAGCCTGAGACAGTGCTTGTCTCCATCATGCTTGTCAACAATGTGACAGGAGCCGTGCAGCCTGTGCGCGAGATCGCGCAAATTGCGCACGAACACGGTGCCCTCGTCCATACCGATGCCGTGCAGGCCCTCGCCAAGCTGCCTTTCGACGTACGTGACCTTGGGGTTGATCTCCTCAGTATCTCCTCTCACAAGATATACGGGCCTAAGGGTGTAGGGGCTCTTTACGTGCGGTCGGGCCTTGCGCTTCCCTTTCCCGGCTGCGGAGGCGGACAGGAGCGCGGCCGCCGCGGCGGGACTGAAAACGTGCCCGGAATTGTGGGCTTCGGTGAGGCCGCGCGCTTGGCACAAGTTGAACTTGAAATACGCACAGAGCGGGCGCGAATGCTCCGCGAGCAAATCCTAAAGGACCTCCGGGAGCAGGCTGGGCCGCTTCGGGTGAACGGCGATCTTGAGCTTTCGGTACCTCATATAATCAACCTCTGCCTCGTGGGCGTCGACACATTCAAGCTGGTGTCGCAGTTGAGCGAAAAAGGGCTCTTCCTGTCGGTCGGATCCGCCTGCACTTCAGGTAAAGTAACCCCATCGCGTGTTCTTAAAGCAGGGGGCCTGAGTGATTTTGCAGCCCTTTCTTCATTCCGTATTTCAACAGGAAAGGATACAACGATCGAACAGGTCCGGCGCGCGGCGCGCCTTATTGCAGAGGAGGCCAAACAGCTTCGAAGCCCTGAGAAAATGGAGCAGCTCGGTGTATGCGACGAGAACTGCTCCTGCTTTTATGACGGCGACCGGGCATAGCCACAGGGCCTGATCAGGGCTCTTCACTTGCGACCTTCAAGAAGGGCCCGACCTTACCGAAACACATGACCCAGGTTTTTGTAGGAACGTAGCTGTATCTGGAACCAAAAATGGAAAAGCTATGGTAACAGCCGCACACGCACCTCCGAGCTACCTACATGGAACCCTTGCCGGTTGGAGATCGTCAAGCGGCGGATCCCCCAAAAAGATCGCACTG
>CAZGYL010000372.1:0-5502 GCA_964529985.1 uncultured Planctomycetia bacterium
GCGGATCCTCTCGCCTACACGAGTGATCTTCCGATGGTGGCCGCCGTGTGCCTTGTTTTCGGACTTGCGGCGATTCGGGGGTTTTGGGTCCTCAGGCGGCGCAAGCAGGTGTTTTCGTTTCTTCTTTTGGTCACATTCCTGCCCATTGTGGTTATCTTTGCTGTGAGCCTTGTAAAAAGCGCCGCCTTCAACGTGCGCTATGTGAGCCCCTCGGTTATTGGTTTCCTGCTTGCGGTTGCAGCAGGCGTAGGCACACTATCTGCAAGAGATCTTCGTTGGACCGCACTTGGGCTTGTATTCGGCTTCTCGGTCATTTCTCTGGGGAATCATTATTGGAACGATCGCTACTTCAAGGACGATTACAGATCAGCGGCGCAGTGCGTCTTGAAACACGAGCAGCAAGGCGATGCGGTTCTTGCAGCGCGCTCCGGGGGCTTCCGCTTTTATTACCGCGGGCGGTGCCCGGTGCGAAGCCCCGGGAGCCGCAGCACGGTGGCGGGAAACCTCCCCGGTGTTCTCAAATGGGCCGGGGGATTCCGCAGGCTGTGGTACGTTCTGAAACGGCCGTGGGAGGTGGATCCGAAAGGGCTTGTAAAGCAAGCCCTTGACAAGCGTTTTTTTCTTCTCCAAGAGCGCGCTTTCCCGGGGGTTGAGCTTTATCTTTACAAGGTGCGGTAGAGCCACGAAGGCACGTGGTACCGCCGCTTGTTGAGAAGCGCCCCTGCAAGTTGAACCGGTACCTGCCCGAGCAGGTCTCTTGCCTGAGCGGCTACTTCCCAGCGCGTGCGCTCGGCTTCGACCACAAGCAAAGCCTGATCGGTGAAGCGCATCCATTTCACCCCGCTTTCAGGGGCCAGGACCGGAGGAGTGTCCAGCACGATAAGAGAGTAGGTCGAACGCAGCAGCTCGAGAATACGACTCAACTGGCGCGAGTCTTCAAAGCGCGGCAGATCGCATATGATGTCAAGGTTTCCGGCGCGCAGAGGCTGCAGAGAAACCTTGCCGGTTCGCTCGTTTATGGTCACGTCGGGACCGGCTTCAGGACGCGATACCGGGAATACTTGTTCCACCGCGCTGCGCCGGCCGCTCAGATCGGCGTAAAGCACGCGTCCGTCGGAGCGGTTGGCCAAAGCCACGGCAAGATTGGCCGCTAAGGTGCTCGTGCCTTCTCCTTGCAGTGAGGAGGTGAGGGCTACGATCGCTGCACCCTGGCGGTCGGCTTTTTCAAGCGCCAGCGTTATACGCGTGCGCAGGGTCTCAAAGGCGTCCTGCAGCGCGTCGCTGAGCTCGAACTCAAGCGGTTCATTGCGATCGGGGTCCTTAAGCACCACGGGCTTGAAAGCGCTTCCGTCCTGCTCACCGGAAACTTTGCGGAAACTCTTGCGCACCCGAGGCAACAAGTCCTTGCGCTTGCGCAACCGCGGGAGCGAGACGAGTGTCGGGACCGCCAGCCTGCGTTCCAGGTCCTCGGGACGGCTGAAAGTGTGGTCGAGGTATTCGGTTATAAAAGCCGTTCCCAAGCCTCCCAAAAGTCCGAAAAGCAGCCCCAAAACCAGGTTGAGCTTCTTTCGCGGCCTTACCGGCTTGGGGTTGTAAGTGGCCGATTGAATGACGCTTATGTTGGTTATGTTGCGCGATTCGCTTTCCTTGTCGATCTTCGCCTGCTGCAGGTTGTCGTAATAAGTGCGGTAGTTCTCTTCCTGAATCGTGCGCTGGCGCTCCAGCCGCCTGATATCGGCTTCGACCGTTGTAAGGGCATCAAGAGCCTTTTGAGCCTCGGCCAGCCTTTGCTCAAGAGTTTGTTTCCTGGCCCGAAGGGAGGCGAGATTGGCCTGCTCGTTGAGCAGATCGATCTTCAGCCTCACGTAGGCCTCGTTAAGCCCCCGGCTGCGCTGGATTTTCCAGTCCCCTTCTTCTTTGAGGAGTTTCTTCAGTTGGTCTATCTGGCGCCGTATCTCCTTCACGCGGACGCTGTTTTCACTCAACTGTTGGAGTAGTTTCTGCTCCTCTGCAGCCAGGTCATAGAGCTTGCCTCTGAGGGCATCCGCTGCTCGGTTCGGAACCGTGGTCTCGGTAAGTACCACGGTCTCGGGCACGGTTTTCAGAAGTTGCCTTATGGATTCCACTTTGGCCTGAGAGGTGGCCAAACTCGCGTTGACCTCGTCGATCTGTTTGATCAGGCTGCTTACTCTCTCCAAAAGAGCCTTGCGGTCGTCCTCAAGGGAGGAGATGCCGGTCTTAAGCTTGAGATCCCGCAACGCCTTCTCTGTTTCGGCGAGCTGTTTCTCAAAGAGTTTGGTCTGTTCCTCCAAGAATTGCACCGAACCGGGAGAGCGGTAGATGCTGAAATGCTTCTTCAGATAGCAATTTACAAGTGTGGTTACAACCCGCTGCGCCAGTTCGGGGGAACGGTCTTCATAAGCGACGCTGATGACGTTACTGTCGGGAAGAGCTTCAACCGACAGGTTCCTGAGCAAGCGGGCGGCCAGAGCGTCTCTGTCTGGGACTTTTGAAGAGTCACCGGAGCCGAGGAGCCCTTTGATTTTGCCGATGAAACCGCCCCCGGTGTTTCCTTTGCTCGACGGGGCTTCTTCTTTTCCCTTAGGAGGCTTCGGGAGCGCTTCAGCCCGCGCCACGGCTTCTGCGCCCGCCTCCCCCCAGGCTTCAGGCCCCAGAGAGTCAACCACTTCGTATGCGAGCTCTACGCTTCGCAGTACTTCTATTTCGCTGTTTATGGCGCTTTCCCATGTCAAGCGCACGGGCAGGAGCGTGCGTTCGGGTACAAGAGTGGGATCAGGCGTGACGCTTGCTCCACCCAGACGTACTAGAAGTTTCGCTTCGGAGCGGTACGCAGGGGGTGAGAGGAAAGTGAACAGCAAGGTCGCTGCAGTAGCCACCCCTGCAAAAGCGGCTATTTTGCGCTTATGCCTGAAAAGGACAAAAACCAGGTCCCGCAGGGAGCTTTCAGGAAGCGCTCCCGCGCCCATTGTTTTAGGGCTTTCGGCCATCGAGCTTGCTCTCCCGTTACCGATTGCGCCGAAGAGAAACAACAGTGCCGCAGCACTCTGCAGCCCTCTCTTGTGATATCGATCGCAGAACCCGAGCGGGCGGAGGCTTGAACCGCCGGCCGGATTTTCCGCTTGTTTTGACGATGGTACCCCAGAATCGAGCCATGCCAAATCGGAACCGAGACAGGGGTACACCTGTTGAGTGTGTCTTTATCGGCCCGCAGCGTCACGCGGCGCCCTTCTGCTTGAAAACAGCCGGAATGGTTTTGGCCAGGATTTTTATGTCGAGCCAGAGAGACCACTGGTCGATGTACTGCAGGTCAAGCTCCATCCATTTCTCAAACGGGATTTCGCTTCGGCCGTTCACCTGCCACAGGCAGGTCATCCCGGGCCTGACGCTGAACCTTCTGCGGTGCCAGTCCTTATCGAATCCTTCGTAATCCCTCACCGGCAGGGGACGCGGGCCCACAAGACTCATATCGCCCTTGAGGACATTGAAAAGCTGGGGAAGCTCATCAAGGCTCGTCTTGCGTAAGATCTTGCCTATCGGGGTGACCCGGGGGTCGTTCCTGATCTTGAACACCGGTCCGCTCACCTCATTGAGGTGCTCCAGTTCGTCGACGAGCTTGTCGGCTCCCGGCACCATGGTTCGGAATTTGTACATGCGGAATTTCCGCTTGTTCAGTCCGACCCTTTCCTGAACGAAGAAGATCGGTCCCGGCGAAGTAAGCTTAATGGCTGCGGCGATAAGGATGAAAATCGGTGAGAGAGCCGCAAGAGCCGTTGCAGATACGACTATGTCCAAAGCGCGCTTTACAATCACCGGAAAGCCCGTCATTGCGCCCGTGTAGATCGTGATGACGGTTTCGGATCCGAGCTGTTCGGCGCGCGAGCGCGCGAGTCGGAGGCTGAAGAAATCCGAGGAAAGACGCACTACGATTCCTTGATCCTCGCAAAGGCGGATAACCTCGGAAATCTGTTCGTAGCAGGAGCGGATCGGCAGGCAGATAAGGACTTCATCAACCACGTTTTCTTTGAAGTACTCTCCCAGTTTGTCGAAAGAGGCGACTATACGATAGCCGTTCTGTTGGAAACGGGAGCTGCGGGCCTGCCAGCCGTCGTCCACGAAACCCAACAGTCTGTACCCCAGTTCGGGGTTTGCCTTCAGCTTGTCGGCGAACTGGACGGCCCTGTCATTTGTTCCCACTATCAAGAGCTGCCGGAGGTTGCATTCCGCAGGTCGGCTGCGGGCTACGATCGTACACAGCACGATCCTTCCTGCTGTGAGTAACAAAGCACTTGCAGCGGCGAACCGCAGGAAGAAGGCTCCGTTGAGCACGGCTATGTCGAGAGGCGGCCCCAGGCATGCAAGAAGTGCAGTTATTATGGCCACGCCCTTTAGGACGCCGCTAAGCTGCGGCCGGAGCTTCCTGTAGTGGTCTTGTTCGTAAAGCCCAAGGAGCATGAAAACCAAGTAGGCTACAAAGAGGTATGCGAGAAAGAGGACGAAATTCCGGACCGAAATCCGCATGGCCAGAAAGGCCTTGAGGCTGGAAGCGGGGAATTCGTGCGCTCCGGCTATGATCGCCCCGACGAAGGTTAAGGCCAAGGCCGCAAGGTCGAAAAGCTTGAAAATCCTGGGAAAGAGCAATCGACGAAAAGGTATCATACGCGGCTCTCGACGTGACCGGAGACGACCGAGCGCACTCAGGTGCAACAAACAGCCGGAAGCAAAGCTCCGGCAGAATCCTGTGACCTCGCTCCCCTTGTTTCTTGCCGCGGGCTGTACCGGGCTGGGATCAACTTCCCGGCTCACCCGTCAGGACCCTGTCTTGCTTTCTCTGGCCGGGGTAAGGGTCTGTGACCGCCCTCTCCCTCGTTACACCCTTTCTTGAGCGAGACGTACAGAGCGGTGGCTTGCGATCAAATCTTCTCCTGACTAATTGCTCCACAACGCCTCGCGATAAGAGTGTAGCCTTTATTATAACTGAAAGGCTCCATGGGTCAACCCGACGGCCCTGCGGGCCCGGCTTCAGGCGTCTTCCCGTTTGCCTAAAGCTTTAGAGGATTTATGGTTCGAAGGCCGATATGAGCTTGTGGCGGCCTGGTGCGCTGTGGGGAGCCGCCCTCGGGCCTGGAAGCGCCGCGGCCGCAGGCTGAGAGGCGTTCTCGGGGAGCTCAGACCGCGATCAGGGCTCTGGTTGGACCGCAGGCATACGCGCAGTAGAATTACGGGGACATTGTGGCTGTCGGGTCTTTGCGTTTCCCTCCGAGGATTACTTCTGTGGACGTTTCGGTTGTTATTCCCCTGTATAACGAGGAGCAGTGCGTTGAGGAGCTCCACAGGAGGCTGAGTGAGGCGCTCGGCGCTTTGGGGAAGAGCTACGAACTTGTGTTTGTGGACGATGGGAGTACCGATAACACGCTTGAGCTTCTCAAAGAAATCCACCGGCGGGACGCGGCGGTGAGGATAGTGCGCTTCAGGCGTAATTTC
>CAZGYL010000373.1:0-3762 GCA_964529985.1 uncultured Planctomycetia bacterium
GCTGCGCGCCCCGGGAGCAGGTGTTGCAAAAGCCAGGTTGCTTGTAGCCGGTATTGCAGTAAGCGCGATTGTTTATTTCTTGAGCCAGTTTCCCATCGTTTTTTGGAACGGAAGTAAACTATTCGGCATCTCTGATTCGCTTCTGCCGGATAAGGTGAATGTCGGAAAACTCTTGGGCCTACCCGCTTACGTTGACATGGTGTGGGCGGTGAGCCTTTTCAGTTTGGGAGCAGGTTTCATCACGGGGAGGCCCGGGCTTGTTGTGCTCGCAGGAGGCATACTGGCTTACTGGGTGATAACCCCTGCAGCAGTGGCTTGGGGTTGGATTCCTTCTGAGCTGATCGAAAATTATAACGACGCGCAAGGGAAGGCCCTCTGGAAAGCCGGATCTGCCATAAGCGCCTGGGCCCATGACAGGCTCAACCGCCCGATCGGCATCGGTATGCTCATTGGCGGCGCTCTTACGGGTATCGCGCTTGCGTTTCCGTCGATCCGCGCAGCCTTTTCGAGCCTGAGAAGAGCAAGTCTCGGAGGTGATGAATCCGAAGAGCTGCCGGTCGAGTTTCTTTACGCAGGCGCCGGGGCGGCTTTTTTGCTTCTTTTCGGCACCACCTATCTTTCCTCTGAAATCGGCCTCCTCGGAAGCGCCGTCGCCGCATTCGTCGGTACCATTTGGCTCGGCCTTGCAGGGCTTATCGTTGCGCAAGCAACAGGCATGACCGATTGGTCCCCCATAAGCGGTCTAACGTTGATCGCAGTGGTGCTTCTGCTTTTGCTCACCAACAACTCGGTCGGCACGGCCATTCTGGTCGGAGCCGCCGTATGTGTGGCAATGGCCCAGTGCGCCGACATGATGCAGGACCTCAAGACAGGACACCTGGTCGGCAGCCTGCCGCGGCGCCAGCAGATCGTTCAGCTTGCCTTTGTCGGAATCGGTCCTATCGTTTGCCTTGCGGTGATCGAAATCCTGTGGCGTACCCTTGGCTTCGGGCCCGGCCACGATCTTACCGCCCCGCAGGCCCAGGCCCTTCAAGCAGCGGTCCAAGGCGTAATAGGCGGAGAAGTTCCCTGGCCCAAATATATCGGTGGTGCGTTCATAGGCGGCGCTCTCGGTCTTACCGGGATTCCGGGTCTCGGAGTTCTGGTGGGTTTATCAATGTACCTGCCCCTCAGCTATATATTGCCTTATGGGCTCGGTTGCCTGCTTAACATCGGCGCTTCGGGCCTCAAAGGCAGCCGGTGGGTGGAAGAGCGGGGGGTCCCTTTTGCAGCCGGACTCTTAGTGGGAGAGCCCTTGGTGGTGCTTCTTCAATCACTTCTCATTATAGCGGGAATAGTCCAGGCACCCGGAGGTTAAGCGTGATCAAACTACTTAACGTTGTTTCTTCTGCAGCCATAGTGCTTGGAACAAGCGGCGCAGCCCTCGGCGTTGCCCGCACAGATCCTGAAGTGCGGAGGTGGGTAAGTACATGTCAAATCGATTTCCTTATGTGCGGAGTCTCGTTTGGGGTTCTTGCAGTCGGAATAGCCCTGCGCTACCTCTCGTTGCACCAGGAAAGAAAAGCCCTCCTTTCAAGCGGCGGCAGCCTCCAGGTGGCCCTCTCAGCTCTCAGGGAAACATTTTCTGCTGCAAAGAGCTTGGCTGCTGAAGTCGATTCGTTGCCGCTTGAAGAACTCCACCGCCGCATAGATCAGATCACAACCGGACCGGTTACGACCTTCTTGGAAAACCGCACCGCCCTTGCGGACGCTTACGGCCTGGGAGGATTTGCACGAGTTCTCGGCGCGTTCTCGCCGGGCGAACGGGCTTTGTACCGCGCCTGGTCGGCTGCAACCGACGGCTGCAAAACCGAAGCAATCCTTTCGTTGCAAAAGGCGGCCCGTGTGTTTGAGCACGCGGAAGACGAACTCCGGCGGATCACTGCATAGGTCGGGAAGGGCGAAGAGAAGAGCCTACCAACTCATAGAAGTCCGGGTTCTTGCCCCTTCTGCGGTTTCCAAGTCCATGGGGATACACCGGCGATCCGCGTGCCGAAAGCGGCTGTTTCTATTTTCCACCCGGCTTAACCGAAGTTTTCTTCGTCGGGACGAGTTTCCGGCACGGGTAGCCTGGAACTTCAATGCCTCTACGCCTCAGGCCCTGGGCCACAGAGGGCCGGAAATCCTCCGGCACTTTTTGAAGAGCTTCTTTCAACGCCTCAACCGCCTCCGGCACCGGAAGGTGCTCAAGCACCATGCGGGCATCTTCGCGCAAATCCTTTTCGAAAAGCAATTCCGCCACAGGCCCGACCGCCTCGCTTCCCGCTATCTCGGCCAAACACCACAGCGCTTCCCTTCGGGCCTCCAGCGGAAAGGAAGGCTTCAAAACCGCAAGGAATTCCCGAACCGCAAACCGTCGTGAATGTGCCGCACCTGTGGGCCTTGCAACCCAATTTGCGATCTCCCGGAAAGCCCGTTTGGCTGCAAGCCGGACCTCCACGTTCGCGTGGGCGGTAAGCGGCGCGATCTTTGCTATCGCCGCGGCTCCCACCGAGCCTGCATTCTTCCATGCGAAGCTCCTGGTGCGCTTATCTCCGCTTGAGAGCATCGCAACGAGATTTTCCACTTCACTTTTCGTCGATTTTCCAAGTGGCTTATCCTGCATGACAACTCCTTTGCATTGCTTTCGTTTGTCTTTCTAAATCTGATAAGGGAAACGCTGCGGCCTGCTCTGAAGCCGTCTTGCTTCCTCATCACCGATGATTTCCTTCTTGACGGGATCCCACCGGAGGGCCCGCTTGAGCTGGAAAGACAAGTTGCCCAAGATACAAAGGTATGCGACCTCAACGGCCGCCTCAATATTCATGATCGTCTTGGAGCCTGTCTTGATCGCTTTGAACCAGTCTTCCTTATGGCCCGGACTGCGGTAGACATCCTTGGCTCCGGCGGGCGGTTTCCATTCCCTTGCCTTGCGTTCCACCCAGGTACCACCGTCACCGGCCCATACAACAAGCGTTTCGTTCTCGCCGTAATAAACCGCGCCGTAGCCGTCCCTGGTAATCTTTGGTTCGTCCTTTCGTCTAGGCTCTGCGGGAATCCGCTTTCCCGGTTGGCTCCAAGTTAAAGTCCAGTCCGGGTTCTTGAATGTATAGGTGACCTCCATGTCGAGAGCCGAATCCCACAGTCCTTCCTGAGGCGAGGTACCGGTGGCCTCAATGAGTACCGGTTCTTGGCCGTCTGTTCCGGTGAAATACTTGGCGCAGCTGAAGACGTGTGCACCCCGATCACGGATTTCGCCGCCCCCCGACTCCATGATCCACCGGAAAACGCCGTGGCAGTAGTGCGGGTTGTAGGGTCTCCACCTCAGGGGGCCCAACCACATATCCCAATCAAGCTCAGGCGGGGGATCGCGGTCCGGAACGGCCGGTCTGGAAGGACTCGGATAATGCCAGCACTCAACCCGCCTGATCCGACCCAAGCGGTTCACGATATACCGGTGTGCGAGGTAGGCTTCAGGTTGAGAACGGCCTTGGGATCCCACCTGTACAGCCACTTTGTACTTGCGGGCTGCAGCGATCATGGCCTTCCCCTCTTCTATGGTGCAACAGGCGGGCTTTTCAACGTACACATGCTTACCGCACTCAGCAGCGTGAACCATCTGCAGGGCGTGCCAGTGGTCGGGAGTAGCGATAATGACACCGTCGATATCATCCCTCTGAATGACGTACCGGTAGTCCCGGTAGGGCGTAGCCTGGGGGCCTGCCAAAGCGGCGGCCCGCGCAA
>CAZGYL010000373.1:3772-5485 GCA_964529985.1 uncultured Planctomycetia bacterium
GCAACATGGACCCAGCCGCGACTCATGCGCCGCACCATATCGCGCAGGTGGTGCGTTCCCATACCCCCGACACCTATGTGCCCGAAGGTCAAGCGGTCGCTCGGCGCTAACCTCCCGCGGCCGCCCAGTACCGTTGCCGGTATAACCGCAGGCAGAGCGGCACTTGCAGAAAGGCTCTTTAAGAAAGTGCGTCGGTCGGAAGAGCTTTTCATGCTCAAATTCTCCTTTCCTTGTTTGCGCGTGACTTCAACGTGCCGGCTTATAGTCTACGTCATTGTAAGCGAGGAACATGATTCGGCACAAGAGGTGGCCCTGCGCGGGCAGAGCGGCGCTTTCTTAGGGTCTGTTATTGGCACAGGAAACAGGTTATAACATATTAGATCGTCATCGCCTGGAATGTCGCAAAGTTGCGAGGACTTTAAGCATGACCGTAAGAAGCTTGTGGGCTGCGGTTTTTCTGACCGTATTTCTGCAGGTCACTTTGGGTGGCGGGAATGCGGAGATAGACCGTGCCATCCTGGACAAGTGGGCCTCCAAATACCGTAATTGGAGCTACTGGCCGGATTTCGTCATTAGGCCGAAACCTCGTATTCCGGGGTTCGAGAAAATATACATGGTGGATGTTCCGACGGTTTTCCAGCGTCCCGGCGACCGGAAATGGTATATGACTTTCATTGGTTTCGATGGGAACGGATACCAGAGCTTTCTTGCCGAAAGTGAAGATCTTATCCACTGGCGCCAGCGCGGCCTGGCCATGGGTTACGGCCCCAAGGGATCGTTTGACCACGGAGGGTGCGTTCTGGGTGCTTATCTTCTCCAATCATACGACATCAAAGCTCAGAGGTTACTGAAAAAGCGCAAGGGATTTTTCTGGAGCCTTTACGGCGCTTACCCCCGCCAAGGCGGCTACGAATTGAGGCCCGGCTATGAAGGTGTGGCTGCAAGTCGCGATGGTTTTACATGGCAGCGTGCCAAGAAGGAACCCATACTGTCCGTTTTTGACGCCGACTGCGCTGAATGGGAAAAGGATTGTATCTACCAACCTTGGCTTCTTGAGCACAACGGACTCTTCTATAACTTCTACAACGCCGCCCGAGGAAGCGTAGAGCAGACGGGGATAGCGTTCTCAAAGGATCTTCTGTCGTGGCGCAGGTATCGCGGTAACCCGGTGCTCAGAAACCGGCCCGGAGGCTACGATGAAAAATTCTGCTCCGACCCCAAGGTCTTCCGTGACGGGGATCACTGGATCATGTTTTACTTCGGAGTCGGCCGGGGCGGTGCACACATAATGGCGGCCTTTTCGAGGGACCTGCTTCACTGGACCAGTCACCCGGAGCCCCTCTACAAAGCCGGCGGTCACCCCCGCGGCTTGGATCGAAAATACGCTCATAAAATCTCTTTGGTCTACAATCCGCGGAACGACACATTCTATATGTACTACTGCGCAGTGGGAACAAAGGGCAGGGGGATTGCTTTGTTGACCTCGCGCCCTATCCGCTCTTCCCCGCGCAAGCCGTGAGGGATCCGAGTTCTTAGGACCTTTCTTGTGGTTGCTGCGGGCCCTGCGAGTAAGTAACCACCGACCTGTACCTTCAAAGTAGAAAGAACCCGTTCCACGGGCGGGCCGGAATCAGGTATCATGGCAGACTCCGGCCCCGAAGCTTGAGAGCTGAATCAGGACTTCTGTGAAAAACTTGGTGCAAGCGGCCAAAA
>CAZGYL010000374.1:0-5481 GCA_964529985.1 uncultured Planctomycetia bacterium
GGAACCGAGAGGCATGGTTCGATCCTGAGGCCGACCGAGACCAGAAGTACAACTACCTGTACAGACTGGAGGAGCTGCAGCCTTGGGTTGAACGCATCCGCCGAGCAGCCGCCGAAGCACCGCGGGTGTTTGTAATCGCGAACAACCATTACAGGGGCCAGGCACCGGCCAACGCGCTTGACATAGCCTACCTGTTGGGCGAAATACGCAGTGCACCTGAACCTTTGGTGCGCACTTACCCTCACCTTGCGGAGCGGAAGGGCCTAAAGCGCGCCCGGCAGGAGGGACAAGAAGACGGCAAGAGCTGAAAACGTACTTGAGGAACCGAGAATATTCACCGTGGCGAAAAACCGCAGTGAAGAAAACGCCCGGCCCAAGAGGAAACTGGAGTTGCTCCCCCCTGACGAGCAGGGGCGGCCGGCAAGCCGCATCACCTTGCCTGTAGATACCGAAGAAAAACCGCGTCTGGATGTCTTCCTCAGCGAACGTCTTCCCTGGCGAAGCAGAAACCAGCTTAAGGAGCTCATTGAAGCGGGGCGAGTGGAGGTAGACGGCCGGGTGCGCAAGCCTTCCTACCGCGTACGCAGAAACGAAGTCGTCACCATTGTCGTTCCTTCACCTCCAATGCCGCCTCTCGCCTTTAAACCGGGTGAGATCACGGTGCTCTATGAGGACGAATACCTTGTGGTTCTCAACAAGCCGGCCGGGATACTGACCCATCCGACTTCCGGTCATCAATATGACACATTGACAAATTACCTCGAAGCTACGTTCGGCCCGAAAGGCAAGCGGCACTTCATCTGCCATCGCCTCGACCGGGAAACGACCGGTACGATTCTGATCGCCTTTGATCCGGTTGTCCGCAAACTCATACAGTATCAATTTGAAAAGCACCTGGTGGATAAGGAATACTTCGCGATCGTGAAAGGCTGCTTTCCGCAAGGTACTCACCGCATCGACCTGCCCATAGGGAAAGGCGAAAACCTTCAGGCCGCACTTAAAAATCCCGAACGAAAACCCAGTCTTACCATTACAAGCCGCGTGGTCGCCGGCGAGGGAGCAAGTGTTGTAAGGGCGAATCCGGTAACAGGCAGGCAGAATCAAATACGCATTCACCTGGCGGCGCGCGGATTCCCTTTGATCGGAGATGAACGGTACGGCGGCCCGCCGCCTCCGCCCACCTGCACGCATTTCCTCCTGCATGCCCGCGTTATTCGTTTCTTCCACCCTGTACAGAAACTGCACGCTGAAATAACAGCGCCGCTGCCCCCGGCGTTCCGAGAAACCGCGCGATTCTTCGGGCTTTCTCTTCCTGAGGATTGCGCAGGTGAAGCCTAAAGCCCCTTTTGTGGCCGCGCGCATTCAATGGCTCTATTCTTCTGCGGTGGCGCCGGCACGAAGGGAGGAGGCTGTGTGCGCGGTACATTCGGCCAATGAAGAAGGACTCAAGTACGCCTGGATCGGTCCGGATCCGGTTCCCCAGAGCCTCAAGGCCTTTCTGGGAGAACTTGAAACGGCCGAGCTGTACCCGGGTTGGCTCAGTTTCTGTGAGACCGCAGCGCACTGTGAGACCCCAACGCTTGTATTCGGCCCTCCGCAGGGCGTGGAAGCTCTTCGGCGTCTCGATCCACCTCTGCCGACTGTCGGCGTCGTAGTTGTCGGATCACCGGAAGAACTGGCGGGCTTGCGCACTCGGGGCCCGGATGCCGTGATCGCTCTGCCGCCTACGCAGCGTGACATGCAGTTCGTGCACAGTCTCGGGGAAAGGCTCAGGGCGACGAAGCGCCTGGCACGCAACTGGAAGGAAACCAGGGATTTCATCGAAGCTGCGGCCTGCGACCTTCGCACTGCTGCAACCTGTGTCGTCGCCTACGGTGAGCTTCTTTTGGATCAAGTTCCGCCTGCCGTCCGCACCGATGTGAACACACTGCTTCAGAATGCTTCGGTGATCGAGGAGCTTGCGGCCCGCCTTCTTGCTTATGCGAGAAGTGAGATTCAAGGAGTGCCTTTGAGACTGGCCGTACTCGGAGTCAGGAGCTTGTTGGACCAAGCTCTTGGAGCCGCGTTCCATGCAGCTCAGGAACGCGGGGTCGAGGTCCTCACCCAGTACGAGCCCGGAGTGCCTCCGCTTTGGGCCGATCCGATAGCCGTAAAAACTATTCTTCATAATATCCTTGACAACGCGATCCGCTTCAGTCGGCCGGGAGGGAGCGTCACCATCAGTGTGACAAGCAGTGGGGACGGGGTTCGTTTTTGCTTCGAAGACAACGGGCCGGGCTTTTCGCCCGAGCAACTCAGTGGAGCCTTCCTGCGTTCGAAACGCTCCCCAGGACTGGGGCTTGCAGTGGCTTGGGAACTTGTGCAGCTTCACGAGGGGCTCATTTGGGCCGAGAACCGGGAGGAAGGAGGGGCCCGGCTCGCCGTTGTCCTGCCGAGCGTGCAGCGCGAAGTTTGTCTGCTTCGCTATCCGGGCGGATCCGTAACCGCCGCGGCCCAAAGCGACGGAGTCCGGATTTCTTTTGAAGGTGTGCTCGGCAGGCAGGTGGTCACACCGCTCCGCACGGCTCTTGTCGCTGTAACGGAGCAGGCGCCTTCGGTGACGATCGACCTGAGCAGGTGTGTTTCTCTGGCAAGCGGAGTAATCGGTCTTCTGGTCGAATTGGCATTGGAACACCGCGTGCCGTGCCGTTTGGCGGGTGTATCCCCGGAGCTTGAGCCGGTACTGCGGGCCGCGCGTCTTTTCGAGGTGGTTGCGCCGCGCAGCGGGAGCTGACCCATGACTTCCCGGCCCCAAGGCTCCGTCTTGATCGCCGATGCCAACGAGGACCTCAGGGAAGTCATGCGCAAGATGCTCCAGCGTGCGGGCTACAGCGTACTTGCAGCTGCCGGCGGCAGGGAAGCCCTCGAGCTTGCAGAGGAACAGAGTCCTGACGTTGCGGTTCTCGACATAGGGCTTACCGACCCTACAGGACTTTCCTGCTGCCGGTCGCTGAAAGCGCAACCTCTCTCGCAAAGCCTCATGGTGATCATGCTTACGCCCCGGGGAGACGCCGAAAGCCGAATAGCGGCCTATGAAGCAGGCGCCGACGACTATCTGGAAAAACCTTTTCACCGCGAAGAGCTCCTGGGACGCGTGCGCGCCTGCGTCCGCATGAAGCGGCTCGGGGACGAACTGCGCGAACGTAACCGATTGCTCATTGAAAGCCAGAAGGCCCTCGTTCAGCGCGAGACCATGGCGACGGTGGGAATACTGGCCGCGGGAATAGCCCATGAGTTCAATAACATTTTGAGCGGAATAGCAGGCTGCGCGCAACTGGTTCAGCGCGATCCCAAGCATCTTCCCATTCTTATGAAAACAATCGCTTCCCAAAGCGCGCGCGCTCAAGACATTCTCCAATCCCTGAGGACCTTCACCCACGGTCAACGGCTCACTTTCATGCCCGTCGACCTGGGGGCGATCGTCGAAGCGGCCCACTGCCTGGTAAAAAAGGAAGTAGAAAAGAAAGGCATAACCCTGGTTCTTGACATACCTTCCGGCATGCCCCCGTTGCGCGGCGTTCCGGGACAGATTCAACAAGTACTTGTCAATCTGCTGCTGAACGCAGTGCACGCAACGCAACCCGGCGGCACGATAAGGGTGGAAGGGCGTTCTGAGAAAGACCGCATCCGGATCAAGGTCAGCGATACCGGCTGCGGCATGTCCAAAGAAGTACTCGAACGCATTTTCGATCCTTTCTTCACAACGAAAGGGCCGCTCGGCGGCGGCAAGGAACCGGGCACCGGACTGGGATTGACGGTCGTAAAGAACATTATCCGTACACACGGCGGTGATATCGCTGTTGAAAGCGAACCGGGCCGGGGCAGCTCATTCACGATTACATTACCCAAAGCGGAAAAAAACGAACCGGCCCGACCGGGAAGGAGTGGTTTCCTGGCTGTAAGCCGGTGTGCGCCTGAATTAAGAGCCCGGCTTGAATCCGAAGATCCGTTGATCCGATTCGCTCAGCCTGGAGAGGATCTCAACCGACTTATTCAGCCCGGCCTGTACTGGGGTGTCCTTTTTGACGGCGACTCGATCGACCCGCGATGCATACCGGAAAGCGCCGCCCGCTTGCGCCGGCTGGATCCTGCGCTGCGGATCTTCTTATGCACGTCAAAAGCCCCGAAACCGATCCCGCCGGACGAAACGATCCGTCACTTGTTCGACGGAATCATTGAGGCTCCGCTGGCAGGAGCATGTAAGGAAATACGGAGGCGCCGGGGGCGATACGCCCGGGCGGAGAAGACAAGCCGGCCGGGAAACTCACCTGTGCGCTCTTCCGGTAATGATACTTCCGCTCCGCACGCATCCGGCGGCGATTGCACGGCATGACCGTCCTTTGCCCCCGCCGGCCGCACAACATATAGTTTTGAGGATCGCGATACGTGTTCTCCGCGTTGGCTTGCTGCCTCGGCGTGATTCGATCGGCGGGCACAAGCCCTGCGCTTGTTTCAAGTCCTGTTTTCGATCCTCAGCTGTATGACAAACGAGCAAACGCTGCATTCCGATAAGAAGTTCCTGGGTAGAGCCGGGCGTATTCTAGTGGTGGATGACGAGGAGGTGATCTGCCACACTCTCAGGCTTTACCTCGAAAGCGAAGGTTTCTCGGTTGAAGCGGTCCAGTCCGCCCGGGCGGCTTTGGCTCTCCTTGAGCACAATGCCTTTGAAGTTCTGATCTTGGATATTCTAATGCCGCAGATGAACGGTCTGGAACTTATGCAGAAGCTGAGGGAGCGCGGCGTTGCTACGGAAATCATCGTAACGACCGGTGCAGGGAGCCAGGATATAGGTGTTGAAGCAATGAGGCTCGGGGCCTTTGAGATCATCCGCAAGCCGATCCTGAGCTTGGAGGAAAAACTCCTTCCCGCCGTCCGGCAAGCGGTCGATCGTTACAGGATCAAGCAGACTCTGCGGCGGAAGGAAGAAGAAGCCGAACGCCTTTCGAAAATCCTCAACGAGGTTTATCAATACGAAAGACGTATTCTCAACGTTACAAGCCTGGAGGGCCTCGAAGCGGCCATCAATGAAGCCGCCCGCATGTTCGCAAGGGTGGATTCCCGTCTTTTTGTGAGAGCGCAATGTGGCGGTTTCGAGGCTGCTACAGGAGACGAGCGGCCGGTTATCCAGGCGGACCTGATACCGCAGACGCCCGGAGTCTTGATCGAGAGAATTGAGGGTGTTGCGTTGCGCTCGCCCATCATAATCCTTCCCGTTGTTGTAAAGGACCGCACTCTGGGCTGTATTCTGCTCGGAGGGTTGGGCGAAGAATCGCTTTCCGACGCTCTGCCGATTCTGTTGTTGCTTCCTGCGGTGGGCTGCTGTCTCCTGACCCGGGAGCTGAAGCTTTCGGAAGCGGACCCTCAAGCCGCTCCCGTACCCGAAACAGCTATATGACCGTGCGTAATTCGTAGACACCCTTTCGCCCCTCGATGCCCGCATTA
>CAZGYL010000375.1:0-5473 GCA_964529985.1 uncultured Planctomycetia bacterium
GTAGCCCAAAGCTGGGAGGAGAACAACGTAAGGGAGCTTAAGAACGCAATCGAGCTGGCGTGCGATCTGGCCCCTGGCTCAACCGTGGATCTTGCAACCATAAGAAGAGTACGCCAGCTTTTGGGCAACCGGGGTGCGGCACCGCCGCCTGCAGCCCAGCCCGGTGAGCTTTTCTCACTGAACGAGGAAGCCCTCGCACGCATACTTACAGGAGGGCATGAAAAAAAACCGTTCCGCGTTATAGAAAGACAGTTCATGGGCAAGGTCATCGTCGCCGCTTTGCGAAGAAGCGGCTGGAAGTTGCGGCCGGCGGCCCGACTCCTGGGTCTGAGCCCCGGCAAAGTCAGGGAGGACTTTAAAGCCTACGTCGCATGGGCCGTGGAACAATGCGACTCACCGGCCCAAGCAGCGGAAAAGCTCGGGATCCCGGAGGAGGTACTTCTCAGGAAGCTGCGTGACCTCGGAATCGGCTGAGAAGCTGTCAGGAGATACGGCCATGCATGTTGCGGTCCTTCGATTCCATTTCCAGATCTTCAACACGCGGTCGCTTAAGGAAAAACGTCAAGTTCTGCGCTCCATCAAGGGGCGGCTTCAAAGCAGGTTCAACGTGTCGGTTGCGGAGATAGGCTCCCAGGACGTCTGGAACCGAGGTGAAATCGGAGTGGCATTAGTCGGAAACGACAGGAGATACGTCGACGGAGCCATCCAAAAAGTCTTGAGCTTTGTGGAGACCAACCCCGCAATCCGCATAATCGAGCATGACATCGAGATCCTTTAGTCTCGGGTTTCGGCGTTTTCCGGCCGACCGGCCGGGCCTACATCCTTGGGACGGATCGGCTGCCTTATGCCGAGCTTGAAAGCGGGAGAGTCGGGCTTAAGCTGCAGGTCTCCTTCCCTTACGCTCAAGAATCCCGGATCGGCGCACAGGCTGTGTGTTTCCACGCCCAGCCGCCGGGCTTTTTCGATGAAGCGCTTCCCCCAACCGGGGTCCTCGGCGCACCAATAGAGGTTGTAATCCGTAAGAGTTCCCTTCATCTTCACAGCTGGTTCCTGCGACGGCCGGTGGTCCTGGCAGTAGAGAAACTGTCCTTTTTTGCACGAGTAAAAGATGTTCACCTGCACTCCGTACCGCCTCATGACGCGCAAGGCGATGAGATTGTACAGCGCGGCGTCGCCTTTGCGCCGGATACCCGTTCCTTCGGGCACCGGGGTCGTGGTGGCGAAGACAAGCTTTGCTCCGGTGGCTTTGAGTTTCGCTGTGATCTCGCTGAGGTTTGTTTCGTACTCCCCCAAAGGCGTCCAGCGATGACCTTGCGGGAAATCGACGAACTTAACCTTTCCCTTTGAATCGGCCTCCATGTACTTGATGTCATGCAGCCCGAAATTGAAGTGGATCACATCCCACTCCGTATCACCGAGCCAATCATCCAAGTACCGCACTCCCCGGCTCGAAGGCCCGCAGTTTACGCGCACCCCGTAAACTTCCGCCTTTCCTGCAAGCAGCTCGCGTACGAAACGCTCGTAGCCCATGCGAATCGAATCGCCGATAAGAAGCACCTTGGGGAGTTTCCCCTCGTACTTCGGAGTGCGTTTCCCGGTGAGGTACAGCTTTACGAATCGAGCGACCTACTTCCCGAGAACCTGATTGCCCTTCGCATTGAAATGCACCCCATCGGAACGCGAGTACTCAGGATGGCCTGCAACAAGCGCAAAAAGATCGTTAACCGGCACGCCCAGCTTCTTCATAAACCGAACCGCGATCCGGTTGCGTTCCTTAACCCGCACGGTGCTTTTCTCATTGAACTCGCTTAGTTTTCCCCGTTTCCGCACCGGAGTGGTCGTAGCCCAAATCAATGCAGCCCGAGGGGCCGCTCTTTTCAGTAGATCGAAAAGAGGCTCAAAACCCGCTTGGTATTCCTCTTCACTGCAGCCGAACCCATGAAGCCCATTGTTTATGTGAATCACCTCGAACTTGTAGCGCCGCAAAAGCAGCTCAAGCATGCTCAAGTAATCCGGGTTCGCAAGAAACATTGAGGTTGTAAAACGCGCCAAGTAAACCCTGTCCCCGAGTTCCTTTTCTACAACCCTGTAGTATCCGCGCACTATGGAGTCACCCACCAAGAGAACCCGCCTGACATTCCGCTTATCCGCTCCGCGTACCCACATATCCGTCCATTCAATGGGTTCGAGAACGGGCCTGTCCGCGGGTCCGGCGCTCAAGAGGCTCCGAAGCAATGTTAGAAAGAGAAACAAAGGTACGGCCACGCCGGTCATGACAACTTCCTCTTCCACGTAACAAAACGGTGCGATTGAAGGGCCGAACCGCCATGTTACCACTTGCACGAGAGGCCCAACAACAAAGGGAAAGCGTTTCATGCCGCGGTGCAGAACGTCCGGGATCCACCGGAAGCGCGAGAAAAAGTCCGCACGCCGCCTATATGCAAACAGAAACGGGCGGTTCCGCAAACGGACGACTACAAAAGTTGCTCCCGTATGAGCCGCTCCCTTCCGACACAAAACAGGCGCACGGGAGGTCTCGGCATGAAACGGACAAAAGAGCCCAATCGGACAGCTCGCGCGGCCGCTGTTACGGCCATTGCAAGTGTGCTGTGCCTTTCCGGGTGCGGCGGAAACGGCGGAGGGTCATCCGTTCCCGTGGAGCCTTATGTGCCGGCGGTGCCCCTTCCCACAGTACGCTGGCCGGTCGACGTTCCAGGCGGAGTTACAGGCAAGCCAGTTGTAGAGTCCCAAGGACAGATCTTCTTCGGAAGCCCGGAGGGGACACTGTATGCCCTATACCCGGGCAAGGCTGAGCCTGCATCCCGCCGGATGACACACGGTGCAGGGCTCTATGTCGCCCTCGGAACCAGCGGCCTGTTCTATGTGTTGTCAGAGGATGGGTTCCTTTTCGCACTGCGGCCCAATCTAACCTTGGCGTGGAGCTGTTTTTTGCAAGAGAAGGTCTCCAAAGCGCCTGCAGTTGACGAAGACGGGACTGTTTATGTCGCCACCAATGAGGGAAATGTCCATGCAGTGGCTCACGGAGGAGCCAGACTCTGGACCTACTCAAGGCCGCAAAACAAATTCTTCACGCCCACGGTTCTGCCCCACGGTACGATTCTCCTTTGCACACGCGGAGGCTACCTGGAGGCCCTCAACGCGCGGGAAGGTGCGACCGTTTGGCGCCAATCCACACCTGCGCCCGTCGCATGCAAGCCGCTGACGGAAAGAGGCGACCGTATCTACGTAGCAGGTGATCACTTTCTCACGTGCTTCTCCGGTCAGGGAGAAATACTGTGGCGGACGGAATTGAGCGGGGCCGTAAGAGCACCGATTGCACTTGGCCCGCGCGGAGGAATTTATGTCGCAACCGATGAGCCTGCGCTTTACAGAATATCACCTCAGGACGGCACAAGAATCACCGTGCGGGATCTGAACGAACCACTGATCGATTTGTCAGTCGGTTCAAAGGGAGACGTATTCGCCTGTTCTGAAGACGGATTTCTCATCGCCTTCGACGTCGGACTGAATGAGAAGTGGCGATTCATCCCCTGTGTGGGTTTCTGCAAGCCTGCGGCGCTCTCTGCGGATTCCTCATTCCTTGTCGTTCCACTGTCTAACGAGACGGTTGTCGGCCTTAGAGCCGACTCAGGTTCACCCCTAAACAACCTACCTCCACACGCCCAACCCGATACGTACCGGGTACGCAGCCTCGATTCTCTGCAAGTAGCGCCGGAAGAAGGGGTCCTGGCAAACGACTGCGATCCTGACGGGGATGCCCTTACAGTCGTCCTTGTGGAGGAACCACATGCAGGAGAAGTCGAACTCTTCCCCGACGGATCTTTTCGCTACACTCCGAACGAAGACTTCTCGGGCGTTGATTCTTTCACCTACAGCGCTGTCGATGGGGCAACCGCTTCTGATCCTGTCACAGTCGTTATCTCATGCCTCCATGGGCTCTGGCGGGGTAGGACCTCGCAAGGATACCCGATCCAGTTCGCTGTACAAAACGGCCGTATAATCGCGCTCGCTTACAAGATAAAGCTCTGGGGGTGGCCGTGCACGGTAACACACGAAAGCCACGTGGAATTTCTAACGCCAGTAGAAATAGAAGGCCATCGTTTTGCGGAGTCGGACCCGGGCTTTAGGTTTTCAGGCTCCTTCAGCGAAGACTTTGAGCAGGCTGAAGGTGAGCTTTTCGACAGCTACGTGGGAGATACACCCTACGGCACATGCATTGCTCGAGCCACGGTGACGTGGAGCTGCAAGCGTGTCCAAGAGGAGTAGTAGCGCCTCTCTGAGCGGCTTTCCTGTTTGCACAGCCGCGAAACGCAAGAAATCGCCTCCCTCAGGTGCGTCATGCGAGGGATGCGGAGGCGCTTATCGAGAACAGCGGCGCTTGCGGCCGTATATCAAACCCCTAAAGCTCATCTCCCCTGCGGGAGACAAGCTCAATCCGCACAGGCCGGGTAAGAAAGACAGGAGAGGGCATCTTCGGTCGGATCAAGGCCCGGTTCACCGAAGGGCTCCGGGAGAACGGAACCGGCATTGAAAAGGTAAGCAAGCACCGTCACCGCGTCTCCGATATCAACTGCGCCGTCATCGTTGGCGTCGGCTGAATCCAAGCATGAGGGCTCCGTGCCTCCGGCGAAGAGATAATTCAGGGTGAAGACCGCATCCGCTATATCCAGCGTGCAATCAGCGTTTGAATCAGCCCTTCGGAATACGCCGCAGCCCGCATTCGCCTCCGTGACCGCCGAGAGAACGGCCTCCTCCAACTCCTCGCGGCTTATTTCTCCCCTATGGCTGAAAAGTTCTTCCATTCGGTTCAAGAAGGCCTGAATCAACTCTGCAGCGCAACCCCTCTCTGCAAGGTATTGCCCGAACAGTTGCACCGCTTCGTACCAGCGTGTATCTCCCTCCGGCATGTAGCCGGACAGTAAGACCCTCAGGAGCTCAAGAAACCTCTCATACCATTTTGGATCGTTCAAGTTTTCCTGCAGTTCCTTGGATATCTTCGATATGCATTCTTCCACAAGTTGAAAAAAGAGGTTCAGTACTTCCTCGGTGTGCTCTCCCGGAAAGAATATGTCGAGCGCGTAGGAGGCGGCCTCCTCCATCGCCTCAAAATCGCACCTCAGGGCGGCTTCCTTCAAGAGCTTACGCACGCACTCGTAAAGGTATTTTTCCACAATTCCCTGGAAGTCGACTCCGGCTTCGCCCGGGAAAAGTTCGTCGATTGAATACATAAAAAGCCTTTTCAGCCTCTCAAGGTCGCACTCCTCGGCCGCCCGGGCCATGAGCCTCTTTAAAGTGCGGATCTGAGTCTCGCTCACCCTTTTGAGAAGGGTGTGCCAGGGCCCATCAGGGTCCTCCTCGAATTGGCTGTAGTAAAAAGCCAAGAAGTAAACGAACCTCAATCTCTCCATGTCCCCCTCTCGTTCGAGCTGATCCAAGCTTTCGGCGATCAGTT
>CAZGYL010000376.1:0-5449 GCA_964529985.1 uncultured Planctomycetia bacterium
CCGAAGTCCTCGTGTAAAAATTGTACAAAATCTTCTTGTAAGGACACCCGCGCACGCATTCCCGGTAGCCCCGGCACCTCTTCTGGTCCACAAGCACGATTCCGTCTTCCGGCCTCTTGTATATGGATCCCCGCGGGCAAGAGGCCAAGCAGGCCGGAAACGTGCAGTGGTTGCATATCCGAGCCAAATAGAAAAACCACATGGCGTGAACGCCGCTTAGAGCCGCACCTCGTTCGGCAAGACCCGCGCAGTCGTCTTCCCCCACATTCGGATAGGCGTAGTCCCGTTCCGACGGGTGCCAGCCCAGCACTCTCTCGCCCGCAGGCGCCGCCTCAAAGATCGTGGGGCCCTGGTAAACCCCTCCGCGCCACTTCTGCGGCTCCAGTTTATCCAAGAGAGCCAAATCCCACCGCAACGGATAAGAACCGTAAGGCTTTGACTCCACGTTGTTCCAAAGCATGTCCTCTTGGCCGCGCCCCGAGGTCCAAGTGGTCTTGCAGGCCAGAGTGCATGTTTGGCAGGCGATACATTTGTTGATATCGAAAACCGCAGCGAATTGCCGCCGGGGACGCTTCTCAGCGTACCAATATGACATCACCCTTCCGATCTGCCAGTTGAAAACGCGAGCCATTACCGCCTCCTGCCGCTCTCTGTGGAATTGACAACGAATCCGCCCGCCAAGTAATTGCGGAACGGCGGGGATTCGTAGGTGGGACGCAAGCCGAGCTCAACAGGCCGCCACAAGCCTTTCCCGCCCGGGCCTCCGGGCTCCGCCCGCGTGATCTTCACAATCGCTTCCCTGGGTGCACCTGTAGGACAGTGGACATCGGGGAGAAAACCCTTGCCGATCCCTTGTCCGAAAAGCCCTTTACGTACCAGAGAATCGGTCATCCAAGTCGGCTTCAACCAGCCGCGCGTAGCCGATTGATGAGAACCCGACCGGAACATGGCCTGGTAGTTGGTCTCCGGATTCTTGGCAAGGCCGTCGGCCCTTTCCCGGTGTCCTTTCTGAGAGCCGGGGGTCGCACCGTACATGTTGAACCACATGCGGGTCACTCCGCGCGGCGTGCCGGGATAATAACGGGCCCTGCACAGAAGCCGCGAAAACGCGTAATCCCTTTTGTTCTTCTGCCACCCGCGGAAAGGCCTGTCCTCCGGATCAGGATCCACCCAGACGTAATCGCCGTCTTCGATCCCCAGCTGCCGCGCATCCTTCGGATTTATGTCCACGTAGCCTTCTGTGACAAACGGACAGCGTTTGTCAAACCTGTGCATGTCTCCGAACGGGCCGAAAAGAACGGCTACAAAATCCGTATCAATGGGATTTGTGTGGGCGCCGTGGCGGTACTTCGGAGTGTGGAAAACAAAACGGTAACCTTTTGGGACAAGAGGGTGCGGTGAGTTTTTCAGCGCCTGCCACGGCTTGACGACGTTTCTCCCGCACCGTACATCGGGACGCATATCCCCTAGTTCAACACCGTAGACCTTGGGGCCGCTCGGGCGCAGGGCCGGATGTTCCGGTGCAACGATCACGTTCGGCTCGTAGAAAGTGGCATCAACAGGCTCCCTGTGAACCGGAAGGTTCTCTCCGGCCTCGATGAATTCCGGCTCTTCCCTGTAGAACTCAAGACGCCCTGTTTTGGTGTACCAGGGACGCGAGTCGGCGATCTGCTCGTAACCGACCGCCTTTGGAATAGTGCGGTTGTTGAGCAGGGCGGGAACGCCTTCCAGCGCTTTTTTGTGAAGTTCGGCGAATTTGAAACCGCGGCTGTTGCTCGAATGATCCAACACCCTCTGCAGATATACCTCGGCCTTGTCCTCGCGTACGAATTTCCAGTAGTCTCTGAAGCGCTCCTCCCCAGTAAGCTCGGCAAGCTCGGAGGCCACCAAAGCCAGCACCTCGATATCACCGCGGGTATTGAATATCCGGGGCAGGGGGCTCTTGGGAAAAATCTGAAGGAACGGGTTGGTAACGGAAGCCGTCATATCAGGGTGCTTCATCTCGGCCCAGGAATCCACCCCGAATACCACATCGGCCCACTCGCACGAGGTCGACCACCACCACTCCTGCACAGCGATCATTTCTATGCGCGGGAGCACGTTTACAACTGTGTTGTAGTGCCACTTGACGTTGCCCAGAATGGAATTCGCATTGGCGAACCAAAGGGACTTGGTCGGGGCCGGTGTGTGGGTCTTTCCGGTGAGAAGCCTCTTGCCCACCCGAAGCATATGGTCCTCGTGGTTGTAGAAATGGGCGGATTCGGGCTTCCAATACTGCTTGACTCTCGCAGGCTTGTCCGGGTCAAGTTCTATATTGAAAGGATCTTCGTTTATGTATTGAGGGCAGCCGTTGAAAAGAGCCACCCTGTAATTGCCGGCGAACGAACCGACATTGCCCGCGATCCTGCCGACGTTGCCCGTAAGTGCGGCCAAGAGGAAAACGGTTCTATCCTTATTGTCGTTGTTGAAGAATTGATTCGGGCCCATGCCCACTGCAAAGAGCGTCGTGCCGGGCTTCTCGGCGATCGAGGCGGCCAGACGGCGTACCCCATCTGCAGGCGCCCAGGTGAGCTCCTCAACGGTTTCGGGATCGAAGTGCGCAGCATACCTTTGGATGAGGTCGAAAACCGGCCTGCACGCGACCGTGGTGCCGTCACGCAGTTTCACCTTGACCTCACCCGAAAGCAGCGCGTTTTCCACCTTCGAATGCGACCCCACCTCGTCCCTGCTGAGCGGCACCGGCTTTCCTGAGGCCGAATCCCACCAGACAAAGTCTCCCCACTGCCGCCTCAGCGCCTCGGGTATGAGTTGCTCGCGCTGCAGGTACGGAGAAGGCGGCTTTTCTCCTTCTTTAAGCACCCGGGTTTGGTTCGAAAGTTCGGCCGGTTTTCCTCCGAATACGTCCTGCGCTTTCAAGTACGTAAGGGTATCCATACGGACGAGAAGGGGGAGATCCGTCCACCTCCGCACGTAATCTTCGTCGTACAACTTTTCTTTCAGAATAACATTGACAAGCCCGAGAGCCAGAGCGGGAGTCGTACCGGGCCGCACCACAAGTACTTCATCGCCCTTACAGGCCGTAGCCGAGTATTCGCAGGCTATGACGACGACCCGCGTCCCCTTCGCCCGCGCTTCCGTAAGCCAATGGGCATCGGGCATCTTCGTTGTTATCCAATTCATACCCCAAACGATCACCGTCTCGGCGTGCTCAACAGCGTGCAGGTCAAAATCAACGGTCTGCTGGCCTGTGACCATCGGGTGGCCGGGAGGCAGATCGGTGTGCCAGCTGTAGTTGTCAAAACCGCGCCCGCCCCGAGCCTTTTCCGGAGGCACCTTTCGAATGTGGGCATCCAAGAGCGCCATAGAGTTCGCCATCCGATACAAACCGAAAACACGGGTTACACCTAAAAGAGGCATACCTCCCCGGAACTTAAGAACCTGCGTTCCCGCTCCTCCGGTAGCCTTCACTACTTCTTCTTCATAACCCTGACGCAGCAGCAGCTCTTGGCCCTTCTCCCCGCTGTAGGTCCTTGCTATATTCTCCAGGGCCCGAGCCACCAAGTGCGCCGCTTCGCGGTGCTCAACGCGTACCCAGGCGTCCCTTCCGCGGTTGAAAAACTCCTTCGGCGGCTTTCCGTCTTTGTCCCTTGGAAATCCAGCCTCAACCCATTTCTTGAAGCCCGAACGCACCATGCAGCCTATGATCCTGCGATCGCCGTAGAACCGGCGCGTCAAGGCCAAACCCTTCTGGCAGACGCGGGGATCCCACCTGTGCGAAGCACGGTTGCCGTCCAAGTCCTCAGCTTCACCGTATCGCATGGTGGGACCTATTCGAGTGATCACACCCGATCTTACGTACGCCTGCAGCAGGCAGTTATGGGTGTCGTTGGGCGCGCAAAGGAACGTAAAGGAAGAATCGTAGGCCCAAAGGTCCCGGTATGCCTTCTCCCAGCGGCGATCCGGGTATGCGGCAAGCGGATTGGAAGGCGCTTCAAGACCCCACGCCCGCTTGCCCGAAAGAATGAAGGCGCCGAAGCCCGCTGCAGCCGCGCGCTCAAGAAACTCCCGTCTCCTGAAAGTGCCTTTCATGGTCTTGCTTTCTCCCAAGTTCGAATGAAACCAACGATCGCCTTGATTTCTTCTTCACCGAGTTGGGGGTAGGCCGGCAGTCCTTTGCCGAAAGACGGCATTGCCGTGCCGCCCCTTCCCCGCTTGATTGTTTCGATCAGGAAATCGTCGCTTGCTGTTTCAAGGAAAACCTCGTTCGCCAATGCAGGTGCTTGAGGCCCTTCGCCCTCTTTTCCATGACAACCGGCGCAAAATGATTGATAAAGCCTGCGCCCTTGTTGAGAACCCGCCTTTACCCAACGCCGCGGGCGGGTTGAGGGCGCCGGGCGGAGCCCTCCCGCCAAGTCCCTCATGTAGCGCACCAAGGTTTCTATCTCTTCTTCCCTCAGCCCGCCTGCTCCTTCACCCCATGCAGGCATGCGCCTTCCGGGCCGACCCCTGCGGATCGTTTCGGTCAAGAAGAAATCGTCGGCCGGAGCCAGCAGATCCTTGCTTCCTATAGCGGGAAAAGGTACAAATCCCGCGTATCGCCTGCCTTCTCCCGCCTTTCCATGACAAGCAGCGCAGAAAGTTCCAAAAAGCGTCTCACCGTCAGCGGAAAATTCCCGTTCCCCGAAGCGCTCGGCCCGTACTCGATCCGCGGGCCAGTACGCCTCAGGCACCGGGCTCTTCCTCAACGAAAGCAAATACAAAACCAAGGTTTCGATCTGCTCTGTGCTTAAATCCAGAACCGGCATTCTGCTGCCCGGCACGACTGCAGGCGGGTTGCGCAGGTGAGCCTTCAGCCAGCCGGCCAACGTGTGCTCCCCTTCAACGGCGCTGAAGTCCAAAAGGTGCGGATTCTTGTCACCCAAATAGGTAAGATCCGGCCCGTCGTCACCGCCTATCCCCCGGATCTTATGGCAGCCTCTGCACCCGAGCGAATGGAAAAGCGCTTTTGCTTCAATAAGCCTCGGCGCACCTACTTGAGCGCGTAAGAAATTCTCAATAAGCGCAAGCTCGCCGGCTGGAATCGGGCCGAAACTTTCACGCCACGGACCTGCGGAAGCTTTTTTCCATGCCGCAAGGTGGTCTTCGTACCACTGCTTCTTGAATCCCCGCTCGCCGATCCTTCCCAAGTCGGGACCCTGAACCTTAGGGTCGAAATCCGCACGGAGCGTTCCTCCCCGAAGGCCCAATCGGTGACAACTCAGGCAATCGTAACGTTCAACCAGCCAGGCACCTTGCCGGAACCTGTCGAGGTGCGGCACCTTGAGGTGGGTGTGGCAGGTGCCGCAGCCTGCTTCAACGTACCTGAGAGGAATCAGCGGCTGCGGCCAAAAAGGAACCTCGCCGTGGGCATCTGCAGCCTCAGTGGCCCTTCCTTGCCCGGCGTGACAAA
>CAZGYL010000377.1:0-5438 GCA_964529985.1 uncultured Planctomycetia bacterium
AGGTAGAAAAGGCAGCGAACATCTCGAGTCAATACCGCAGTCACCTCGGGTTTGATAAGTCCGTCTTCCAGGCGTTCCCGTCGCGTGACGGTGATTTTTCGGCCCGAAAGAAGGTTTTGCCTGGGGGGCGTGCCGAAACGGATGGTTTGTATACCCCCTCCCTGAGCTTCGGAACCCAGTACAATCGTGCGCGTTGAGGAATCGAAGGTCAGTCGATCGCCTTCGATCGTGAGGCGTAGTTCGTCATTTCTAAGGCGAACCGATCCGGTGGCGGTCAAGCCTGTTACTTCCCAACGTTCTTCCAGACGCCGCAATTGAATCTCGGCCGAATCGGCTTCATAGCGCCACGGTGTACGGGGGCCGTCCGCTGCTGCGCTGAGCGCGGGCTCGGCGCTCCAGTTGCCCTGGTGAATGATCCCGCTCACACCTCCGCTGAGGCTGAGGCGGTTCTCCTGAGGAATGAACTTGACGCTCCTTGCATGAACGTCGTCGCTGCCTGCCGGCCCCACTAAGGAAAAGGTCTGAATTCCTTGTCCGCCGAGCAGAATAATTCCTTTGGTGGCATCGTACGTAGCACGGGTGGCTGAAGCAGAGAGTTTCTTGTGTCGGAGCTCAGCGTGGCCCGCCCCATCGGACCACACGGTTAAGTGTTTGAGGGCGTTGAGCGCCGGCGGGCCTTCAGCCTTCGCCAACGTGGAATCCACGGTGAGTTCGGCGTGGTCCGCGTTCAGTTTTACCGGACCGTAATCGGTAGCGATTTCCGCTTCGACGCCGCCGTGCGCTAGGGCTTGGGTTTGGGCTGCCTCGGGCTTGAACTCAAGCTCGCGCGAGGAGAGCTTACCGGTGAGAAACGTGATAACCTGCCGTGTGATCGGGCCTTGAGGGAGCACCCGGACCAACCCTTTGCTTCTCTCCCAGATCAAGTGCCCGCCTTCCAGCCTGACTCGGGGCGGACCGTCGTAATCGAGCGTGAGCGGCGCCTCAAGGTCGCGGCCCCAAGCTTCGACGGCGAAATCCGCAGCATCTTCTTCCAAAGTAAGCTTTAGCTTGTGTGCCCTGAGGCGATCGGTCAGCTCAGCGGCTTCACGGGTGGTTCTGACTACCTTTGCGTTTACCTGCTCTTCGAGATAAACAGAGCCGTCGGCAAAAGAGAATCGGACCCTTTTGGCCCATGCCGCCAGCCGGAATGCGAGAAGGGAACGCGGGGTGAGGTCAGGTCTTGAAGTGCGGGTGCCCTTGATTTCCAAATACGGCGCCTGGCCGGGCAGGCCTTCCACCGTCAGGATCTCCTCCGAGATCTTATAGGTAAGCTTTCCTCCGGTGGCGACTATCGATCCCTGCGGGAGGCTTTCGAATCTGACACCTTGTTGGACGGGTAGCGTTGGATCAGCGCTGGCCGTAATGGCCGTGATACGGTGCTCTTGTGCGCTGGCGAATGCGACTTCAGCTCTGTCGGCTGTCAGAATCCAGAAACCCGGCAAATTGAGCCTTTCCGGCAGAGCGGTATGCTCGAGGTTGCTCTTGATCGGTCCTTTCAGGGTCGCCACATGGGATTTGGTGTCAAACTGAATGACCTCCGCTTCAGCATCAAACCTCAGCGTGTCCGTTTTGCCCCAGAGGTGAGGCGCTCCGGTAAGAACCGCTGTTTCAGCACGAGTCTCCCAGACGGCTTTGCCCCCCTCGACCGTCACCGTATCCCAGAAACCGCGCACAGTGGTGTCGGGGCCGCGCTCAGCCTCAGCCTTGATAAGACTCTTTGTGGTCGGGTTGATCGAGAGCACCAAACGGTGGCATTCGAACCGGCGCGCCGAACGCTTTGGGGGCACTTGCGGCTTGGTGGTGGGTGAAACCACCACCCGCCGGTCGAAGGTAATCGTGTTGTTGCCCCAATCAATCACCAGTCCACCGCCGGGAGTTTCGCATTGGATGCAGAGGTACCCTCCCGATTGACCTTCAGGAGCGGGTGACAGGCTCAGAACAGTTTCTCCTGCAGTTCGTGTAAGCCATGCACGCACGGGTGCCGGGAAGCGCAGGACGTACTCGTTGTCCCGGTCGGAGAAACGCCCGGTGAAGCCGGCGGTCCCCTCCAGAATCAGTTCGGGTTTGTCTCTGTGAATTCTGACCGGCTGCTTGGTTTCCAGAGTCATATGCTGCGTGCTTCGCCAGTCGATGTTCAGCGAGGCGCATTCGATGGTCGTTCGGGAAACGCCGTCATTCAGAATCCCTGTGCAAGGGGCCGGCAGAGAAATCCTGGCTGAACGGGACAGCCCCGGAATGCCGCGGTACGTGGCTTCAGAGAATTCCAGCTGAAAAGTACCGGTTCCTTTACCTTTTTCGGAGGGCAACTCAAAAGGAACGGTAACCTCTCCTTTGCCGAAAGCGATGGTTTGCTCCTCGGCCGTTTGGCCCAGAACAAACACGCTGTCTTCTTTTAGGTCCGCGCGCAGATAGAATTTTCTCGCCTTTTTGGGGTCCCACAGCGGTATGACCACCTTGTTTCCCTCGGAACGGCGGCCTTTCAGAAGGGGCCAGTCGGAGCTTGCCGGTTTTCGTCCCAAATGCCCGAGGAAAAGCAAGAGTGCAACCGCCCCAAGGAAAACCGCGGCTATGACCAAACTTCGTCGGCTCATGGCGGCCTCACAGTGTAACGATCCGCCCTGAAAGAGCCTGCAGGTACGGCCCCACGGTCCAGGGCGGAGGGCGCGCTCCATGCGGTTCCGGCACTGCGCCGCACAAAGCGGTTTCTTCTGCGGTGCTCATTTCAGGGATTCTAACTGCCAGTTATACATGCGTACAGACACAAAGAAAGGTTCCTGCAAGCAAGCCCGGTCGGGACCAAGAAAAAACGCCCGCTCCGGATATGAAGCGGGCGTTTGATTGCTGAGGCCTTTTTCCGTCCGACTACTGCCGACCTTTGACAAGCTCGTCGATGATGCTCGGGTCAGCAAGCGTCGTCGTGTCACCCAGGTCGTCGATTTGACCTGCTGCGATACGCTTAAGGATCCGGCGCATGATCTTACCGCTGCGGGTCTTAGGCAACCCGGGTGCGAACTGGATCTTATCCGGTGTCGCAATGGGTCCTATCTCTTTTCGGACCTGTTGGACGAGCTCCTTCTTCAGTTCTTCACTTGGCTTGTAGCCGGCAGCAAGAATCACAAACGCGTAGATCCCTTGGCCTTTGATCTCGTGCGGCATGCCCACTACGGCAGCCTCGGATACAGCGGGGTGGGCGACCAAGGCGCTTTCGACTTCAGCGGTTCCGAGGCGGTGTCCGGAAACATTGATCACGTCGTCTACTCGACCGGTGATCCAGTAATAGCCATCCTCGTCCCGCCTGGCTCCGTCCCCGGTGAAATACTTTCCTTTGTACTGGGTGAAGTAAGTGCGAATGAACCGGTCGTGGTCTCCGTACACGGTACGCATCATACCGGGCCACGGCCTGAGGATGCAAAGGTTTCCGGCGACGCCGTTACCCTCAAGCACATTCCCTTCGTCGTCTACGATCGCGGGAACGACTCCGAAAAACGGGAATGTCGCCGACCCGGGTTTAAGCGGCGTCGCTCCGGGAAGCGGTGTAATGAGAATGCCGCCCGTCTCCGTCTGCCACCAGGTGTCCACGATCGGACAGCGACCCTTCCCTATTATCTTGTGATACCACTCCCAAGCTTCCGGATTGATCGGCTCCCCCACCGTGCCCAGAAGCCTCAAGGAAGACAGATCGTGCTTTTCCACGAGCTCGTTTCCTTGAGCGTATATGGCGCGGATCGCAGTCGGGGCGGTGTAAAAGATATTGACCTTGTACTTGTCGACGATGTCCCAGAACCTCCCGTAATCAGGGTAACTGGGCACACCCTCGAACATCAGCGAAATGGCCTTGTTGGCAAGCGGACCATACACAATATAGGAGTGCCCTGTGATCCACCCGATGTCCGCGGTGCACCAGTAAACGTCTCCCTCGTGGTAGTCGAAGATCATCTCATGCGTGTAAGAAACATATACGAGGTAGCCTCCGGTCGTATGAAGCACGCCCTTAGGCTTCCCGGTGCTGCCCGAGGTATAGAGGATAAAGAGCGGATCTTCCGCATCCATGTGTTCGGGCGGGCATTCCGCGTCCGCTTTGGCCATCAACTCGTGCCACCAAAGATCCCGACCCTCTTTCATATTGACGGCGGTGTCGGTGCGCTTTACCACCACAACCTTCTCAATACATTCCACTCCCTCAACGGCCTGATCAGCGGTCTTCTTAAGCGGAATGTGCTTGCTCCCGCGCAGGCCTTCGTTGGCTGTAATGAGAATCTTGCAGGTTGAGTCCAAGATGCGGTCCCGGAGGGAATCCGCACTGAAGCCGCCGAACACCACGCTATGAATCGCGCCGATCCGCGCGCAGGCGAGCATTGCGATCGGAAGTTCCGGGATCATGGGAAGGTAAATCGCAACGCGATCGCCCTTCTTCACGCCCAGGTTCTTAAGCACGTTGGCGAATTTCTTGACTTCTTCAAGAAGTTGGGCATAGGTGTACGTTTTTGATTCGGTAGGCTCGTCGCCTTCCCAAATAATGGCGGTGTCGTTTCCTTTGCCCGCCTCAACATGCCGGTCCAGGCAGTTGTAGCAGACGTTAAGTTTTCCACCACCGAACCACTCGATTTTTGCGGTGGTGAAGTCCCATTTAAGGACGTAGTCCCATTTCTTGAACCACGTGATCCGCTCTGCGACCTCCGCCCAGAACCCCTCGGGATCGTCGATCGAGCGCTTGTAGAGCTTCTGGTACTCCTCCATGCTCTTTATGTGCGCTCGTTTTTGGAACTCTTCCGGGGGTGGATAAACCTTTACCGCCGTAGCTTCACGATCCTGCGCCATTGGCCAACCTCCCTTGTTTCGCTGCCCTTGCAGTTTCACTTCACCAGTTAGCCCACCGGTTCGGCGTATGATTTTGTTACGCCATGCGATACCGCAGCTGGTACGCTACCGATAATCCGCCCGGCAGGCAACAGCACCCACCGCTTCTGGGCTGCCAGCGGACTTCTCCCTCCGGTCGTGCGGCGGGTGAAAGCACCGGCGGCAGACCTCAACCGCTCGGTGAGCGAACTACCATACCCAATGTGCGGTAGGGCGTCAAGGTCGGGAGCGGCGGCCGCGGCGCAGGAGCTTTACCTCGGCCTCGCTTACAGCCACCGTTGAAACGCCGGCTGAGAGTCTGAAGTCAGCCCCGTTCGTCCGGTTGGTGAAGCGGGCGTCGGGAAGTTCAAAGGAAACGCGACACCACTTTCCGGCGCTTACGGAGGAGGGGTTCCCGACCGCTCGTTTGAAAGCTCCGCTTCGGACGGAACTTTTCTGATCCGCGCTGTCATACTCCAAGACGACGGGTCCGCCGTTGCGCAGGTAAATGGTCAAGTTCACGCGGCAACCGATTCCTTCGGGCTTGTATGCGAAACTCTCAG
>CAZGYL010000378.1:0-5435 GCA_964529985.1 uncultured Planctomycetia bacterium
AGGGCCACTCGGGCCCGGGGGTACGACAGGCTCCTTTCCGTCCGGTGGGCCCGCAGGAGATTGACATAGCCCAGCCCCAAGGGAGCTTAAGGACGCCTCCCGGATCAAGAAACCTGCTCAACGAGGGGCCACGGCCTGTTGCATCGGAGTTGGAAGGCCCATATAATGTTTGGCTTGCCTAACTCTTCCGGGGCACTCGCCCCGGACCGGCACAAGTGTGAGGTTGACCCTATGGAAGAAAGGTTAGACTTAAAGCTGTCACCCTGCACGCTCAAAGTCTTTTTCACAATGGCATTGCTTCTTTCAGTTCCCCTCTTCTCCGCTCCCCCCGTCGCCCGCCAGGAGGAGGAACACCTCAAGGCCCCACCCCCGCCGCCTTCCCCCACTCTCTGGGAAGAGCAGCACCTAAGCGCCGCCGTCTTTCCCCAGCGGGAAACACTTGAGGAACGCGGCATTCACCTTGATCTCATCTACACAGGCGAGGGTTTTTTCAACCTGCGCGGCGGCATGCGTACCTCAGGTGCGCGCGTTTACCGCGGGGATCTCAGCCTCTTTTGCGATCTTGACACGTGCCAGGCGGGCGTTTGGCCGGGCGGAACTTTCCACGTGCACCTTCAAACAGAACACGGTGAGGGTCTTAGCGCCCAATACACAGGCGACTTTCAAGTGCTTTCAAACATGGAGGCCCAGGACTTTTTCCAACTATCAGAACTCTATTACCTGCAGCGTTTCCTGAAGGACACCCTGTGGATCAAACTGGGCAAGCAGGATTCAAACCTCGATTTCGCAGCCCCGCGCTTCGGCTCGAATTTCCTTAACTCCTCAGCCGGCTACGCCCCCACCATCCCTCTTGCAACCTTTCCCGACCCGGACTTGGGCGCTGTAGCCGGCTTTTCGCCGCACAGAGCTCTCACCCTAAAGCTCGGCTGCTACAACGGCCGGCCGAAAGGGGGCAGATCGCTTCGCTCAGCTCTGCAAGACCTAAGAGGGCCGATGCTGCTTTTCGAATCCAGCCTCGCCTGCGGGGGGTCGACTCTGTGCGCAGGGGTTTGGTGGAACGGGGACAAGTTTGAGAAACTGAAGGCCGCAAGCACTGAGTCTGACACTGTGACAGAAAGCTACGGCTGGTACGCTGTCCTTGAAAGGGAGTTTCTCAAGCCCACCTCAAGCTCTCCTGGGATCGGCGCCTTTGGCCAATACGGTTGGGCCCCTTCCGGCAGGAGTCAGGCGAACCACTACGTCGGAGGCGGCGTTGAGCTTCGAGGACCGCTGCCTTGCCGGAAAAACGATGTTTTAGGCTTCGGGGTTTTCCACGTGTTTTTCTCTCCCAAAGCCCAAACAGAGAAGCGCTGCGAAACAGCGCTTGAGATCTTTTACAGCTTTGAAGCTGCAGGCTGGCTGAGCCTAAAGCCTGATCTCCAGCTGATTCTGAATCCAGGCGGCACGGAGAACCCCGCCGCACTCGCAGCAGGTGTGCGCTTCCAGGTAAGGTTTTGATTCCTCCGGCCCCGCTTCTCCTGAAACGAGCTCTTCTTATGTCCGGTGCCCTCTCACCGCCCCCGGCAACGTAGATAACGCTTGCAGCCCAAGCGGTCGGCCGTTGGATCAATCCCGCAGCTTTGCGGCCCCGGTGCCGGAGGGGAGTCCCCGGAGGCAAAAAGGAAAGCAAGAGTATAGATGGCATCTCCGATGTCAACCGCTCCGTCGTCGTTTGCGTCCGCTGAATCCATGCACCCGGGCTCTCCGGCCGCTGCAAAAAGAAATCCCAGCGTTGAAATGGCATCACCTATGTCCACAGCACCGTCGGCGTTAACGTCGCCGCGTCGAAATTCAGCGTGAGCCGGGTTGATTTCGGCATCCTGCCAAGGCCCCCAATCGTAAATAAGCCTGAGCTCGGCAAGCCTTGCAGCCTTCGGAAATGCGTCGGGGGCGAAAGTCAACCTCACCGCTTGGATCTGTATACCAGGCCCCTGGAGCTTGAAAGGAATCATCACCGGAATCGAAGTATCGGGATCAGTGTCGGGAGGAATCACAAGCCCTCGCAGATCCGGAACCCGGGCTGAGTGGTACTCCCGGTCGCTTCCCATGTACTCCACTTGATACTTCAAAGGTATAAAACGCGAGGCCCACCCAAGTTCGATCCCCCTTGTCGGAATCGGGTGAAGGCCCCCGAAATCAACTACAATCTCTAAAGGCTCACGCCGCGCCAAAGCCGGAAAATCCCACGCCACCTTCCCACCGTCAGGTACCCCCTCAATCTTTAGATCCGGCGCTGAACATGTCACCTGTGGTCCTTCACCTCGGACTTTCCGGGCGTAATCCACCGCCTGCTCCAAGCGAGGGGCGAAAATTTGGTGCCACTCTAAATCCGCGATCTGTCCGGGAGGATCGGGAGGTTTCCATTCGACCGGCATGGGATAGGGAACGTAGTGGAGCCGGTCGGGATCATAAATCGGATTCCCATGCGAATCCAGGTCTACTCCGAAGCCGTAGATCTTCCGTGAGCTTCCGATCCAATCCGAACCAGCGGGCGTAAGTGCATAAAGATCATCGAACTTCCCATCTTTTACCTCTCCGGGTCCGCCTGCGTTTCCCTGAAGAAGAGTTACCTCTATCTTGAAAATCCGACCGTTAACGTCCCGGTGGATCCACATTTCGTCTATCATTTGACTGTGGCTGTTACTGAGGCTCGACCACTCAGGCGGCTTCGAAGTATAACCCCTCGTTGCGATATAGGCCCCGGGAACCGGGATCGTTTCACCAAGGATCGGATTACTGTAATCCAGCTCTCCGGGCTCGATCCAACGCCCACGCCCGCCGAACCCGATTATTTTGAATTGTTCTTCAAGTACGTACCAGTACTTAAGCGACGTTACATTGTAATTCTGCCAGTCTTGGTGCCACCACGTCCTGTACCCTTCTGAGTACGGAATTTCCGCCTCCCGGTGCCAATAAGAAATCGTTTCCGAGCACCACGCTTCTCTGCCGTGAAAAACGCTGAGCCCCAGGGTGCCGAAAAAGTAGATTACTTCTGAGACGGCAAGCGCTGCACTCTCGCTGTTACACCCAAGCACCATTTGATAATACGGCTTGCCGCCGTTCTCAGGCGAACACGACTCTTCGGTGCCCATGGTGTCCCAAGCTACGTTTTGAATTGTACTTCCCGAGGGGTTCCAGTCCCCGGTGTGATTGAAACAGGAGCAGTCAGGGGCATCTGGTTCGGCACCGCACTGTCCGAATCCTGCGTTCAGGAGAAACGCAAGCACCCCTGGGCACAGCCGCAGACCGGCGACGCTGCGAGAGAAACGCATACCCACCTCCTCTCTTCCCGTGGACCTGGAAAAGAAAAGCCCTCGGCCCCGATCCTCCCACAGCGTTCAAACCGAAGCCTTCTCAAAGAGCGACAGCTGAGAACAAAAACGGACCCGAAACAGCCAGCCGGACAACTCTTGAGGCAAATTCCGCCTTTCTAAAACTTTGAGTACGAAGGAATACCTTGCTATTTTACCATTACAAGGTAGCTGTCGCCCGCATGTGTCGGGAAACTGTGAATGCAGCCTGCGCGATTAACTTCAACGGGCTTTCCCCCACAGCTGACGATCAAAGGCCGCCTGCTGTAGATTCTACACGTTGTGCCTTTAAGCGAACGTATCACGGCCCGCTTGAGCTTTCCCTTAGCCCACTCAATATCGAGGACGAATGCACCGCGGGCTTTAATGCCGCGTACCGAGCCTTCCGGCCACGCCTTCGGCAAGGCGGGCAGAAATTCGATAAAGCCCATGTGGGACTGAAGCAGCATCTCGCATACCCCGGCGGCATAGCCGAAATTGCAGTCGATTTGGAAAGGAGGGTGGAAACCAAGAAGACTCGGGTAAACGTTCTTCTTGACAAACTCACTGAGCAGCTTATATGCGCGATCTCCGTCGTGAAGACGCGCCCAAATAGCGATCTTCCAGGCCTTGCTCCACCCGGTCCCGCCGTCCCCCCGCGCGTTCATTGAAACCTTGGCCGCCTCAGCAAGTTTCGGCGTCGTGTGGGGGGAGATCTGGTGTCCGGGGTGAACCGCGATCATGTGTGAGAGGTGCCGGTGGTGATCGTCCGGCCTGTCGCGGTCTACCCGCCACTCCTGCAGTTGCCCCCATCTGCCGATCTTAGGGCCCAGAAGGCGCTTCTGCATGGCTGCAACCTTCTGCCGCAGCTTCTCATCCTTTCCCAGTATTTCGGAAGCCTTGCGAAAGTCATCAAAAAGATTCCAGACCAATTGCTGATCAAAAGATACTCCGTCTTCAACCGGACCGTGTTCAGGCGAGTAGCCGTTAGGAACAACCAAGGTGCCGTCAGGAAGCTCCTTGAGCTGCTTCGTCCAGAACTCGCAGAGGCTCTTCATCAGCGGATAAACTTGCGATTCAAGATACCTGCGGTCCAACGTGAAGGCGTAGTGGTCCCAAAGGTTCTGGAGCATCCATGCGGCATCGCCTTTTGACCACTTCCATGTTGAGCCTCCGAAGGGGCCGTTTTCCGCATGATGGAGCCAGCCCGGACTTCCGAATGTCTTCTCGGTTTCTTCAGCACGCACGGGGTTTACCGAATTCAGCCAATCCGCAAAAGGGGCGAAGCACTCAGAGAGATTCGCTATATCCACAAACCAGTAGTTCATCTCTATATTGACGTCGGAGTGGAAATCGCATCTCCACGGCGGATTGTTGCTGTTGTTCCAAAGGCCCTGCAGATTTGCGGGAAGGCCTCCCGGCCGCGAAGAGCTCAGCATCAAATAACGGGCGAACTGAAAAAGCAGTTCCTCAAGATCAGGATCCTTTGCACCGTTGCGATAGGCTGCAAGGCGCTCTGCGGTCGGCGCAGCGGCAAGCGCCGGGTCGGTTTCCCCCAATTCCAGGCTGAAAGTGTCAAAAAGCCTTCGGAACTCAGCTACATGAGCCTCAAGCAGCGACCGGTAAGGGATTTCAGCTGCCGACTTAAGAAGAGCGACCAATCGCCTGTGAGGATGTTCGCCTTTCCAGCCCTGTGATCGCTTGTTTACAAAATCGGTTCCGGCAGCAACCAAGATCGTAAAGGAGTCAGCCCCCTTGAGGATAATCCTGCCGCCCACAGCTGTGCACTTTCCCCCTTCGTTCTTAACCAGCACGCGCGCTTCGTAGTCCAGGGCGATTTTGTACGGCCGCTTTGAATGCTTATATTTGAACCCCGCAAGATTGCCGCGGGCAACAAGCGTCTTTCCCTCAACGACGGTCTTGGCATTGTGCGCATCTTTAAGAGCAATCACCGCGTCCAAGGCACCTTTCTCCTCCGCGGTGAACCTGAAAACCAACACACGGTGTGGATAACTTGCGAAGTATTCGCGTTTATAGCGAACTCCGCCCGAGCGATAGGTTATGGTCTGGACGGCGTTCCGGATGTCCAGACACCTGCGGTAGTCC
>CAZGYL010000379.1:0-5420 GCA_964529985.1 uncultured Planctomycetia bacterium
GATCAGCATTCAGTTGATATTGTAGCTGTAAGCGGGGACGGCCGTGCGTTCGAGCGCTATCGAATGGTTTATGATACTTCGGGTGCTGAGCCAAAAATTCTGCTCTGGCAGCGCCTCACGCACCTCGGTTGGCCGCTTGATCCTGAAATCCTTTCGGCGTTGCGCTCGGGGGTGCCGGTTGAAGACCTGCCTCGGACGACATATCGAGGGAGTTTTTAATGCCGCAAGCGAAGCGAGGATCGCCTGCATTTGATTTGCTCAGAGGTTTTGTGCAAAGAGCTCGGAAGAGCTTCGGCCTGGAATCACACCGGGCTTTGGGCATGGCCTTTGAGGCGAAGGCGGTGTTGCTTGCCGAGGTTCGCCGTAAGAACGGGAAATTCGTTCTGACGAAGTGGGTGAGGTTTCCTTTCCCGGAGAAGGTGGAGCTTGAGCAGGGGGATCGGCTGGGCAGAGCGCTCGGCGGCTTCTTGAAGTCCGAAGGGTTTACCGCCCGAAGAGCTGTTGTCGGATTACCGCTTCGCTGGGTTATAGCCGAAGAGAGAACGGTGCCTCCTGCAGGGGAAGATGTCCTCACGGAAATGCTCCGACTGGAATCGGAGAGGTCTTTTGCAGCAGAAGTAAAGCGCCTTGCGCTTGATTATCTCCCTCCTGCGGGAGAAGGCTCCCGGCGTTCGGTGGTGCTTTGCGGTGCTTCGGAAGAAAGGCTCCTGCAGATAAGGCAAGTTGTAGAATCTGCAGGGCTGATCCTTGAAGGAGTCACCGTAACGGTGGGAGCGCTTGCAGCTGTGAGCCTGCGTGGAAGCCCGCCGGGAGCAGGGCCTGCTGTTGTGGCGAACCTGAGCCCTGAAGCGGCTGAAGTGGCCGTGAGCAGCGGTGGGGCTTTGAGGCGCATGCTGCGGTTGACCGCGGGTACGGAGTCTGACCCTCGCGTGCGAAAGGAACGCCTGGTGCGGGAACTTAAGCGGGCGGCCGCTTCTTTGGCTTGGCAAGACGGCGTGGTTGCGGATAGGTTTATCCTCTGGGATGCTACCGGATACGGTGACGGCCTTGCGGCTGAGCTTGCCGGAACTTTTGAGGCCGGGGAGATTGCTGCAGGGGATGTCTCCACACTTGCTGAGTTGGACGGATCGGCTGAAAGCGGTACTGAAGCTGTGCTTTGCGCCGGAGCAGCCGCGCTTGCGCTTTCAGCGTTTGAACCGGCCTGCAGGCCCGTAGATTTTATCAATTCCCGCCTCAAGACGCGGAGAGAAGGAGCCCTTCCAGGGCCCGCCCGGCTCGGCGTGATTGCGGGAGTCTTTCTCCTTGTAGTTGTCGGTGCTCTCGGTGCTTCATACCTCAGTGCCAAAAGCGCGGTGGACGGCCTTCGCAGTGAGCTTGCGCAGCAAGAGGACGTTGTGGCTGCGGCCGACGAATTGATCGCCACGGTGCGTTTTACGGACGGTTGGTATGGTGCGCGGCCTCGTTACCTTGATTGCCTGCTTGAGCTTACAAAGGCTTTCGGTGAGGACAATGATCTTTGGGCGACAAGCGTTTCACTCAGCGAGGACGGTGCATGCATTGTTTCGGGAAAGGCAACGCAGTACAGAGCCGTTCTTTCCTTCCTCAAGAGGCTTACCGGATCTCCGGCATTCGCTGAGGTGAAACTCCATGGAGGGATTTCTTATCCCCAGAGCTCCGCAGGCAGGCGGTATTTAACCTTCAGCATAAGGTTCAGATTTCGTGGAGGTACCCGCCGTGATTAAGGCAAGCAAGCGCGAGCGCCTCTTGCTTCTTACGGCTCTGGGCGTAATAGGTCTCTACCTTATTGATACCTTTGTGTTGACGCCGCTTGGAGACGCCCAGGCGGAGTTGCGAAGTGAGCAGGAAACGCTCGAAGCCAAGCTGCTTGCGAATTTAAAGAAGCTGAAGTTGCGCAGGGAACTTGCGCCGCGCTGGCGTTCGTGGGCGGGCACAACGTTGCTCGGAGATCCCTCAAAGGCCGAAAATCAAGTCCTCAGCGCGGTCCGCTCTTGGTCGCACGAGACTGGAGTTGAGATAACTTCGCTCCAGCCGGGACGGCCGGCGCAGCGCGGCAAGCTGAGGGAAATACGGTTTCTGGCTTCAACAACAGGATCATACGAGGGATTGATCCGCTTCTTGTACAGGTTCAGGACGGCTACGATTCCTGTCAGAATTCACAGGCTCGATTTGCGCTCCCAGCGAGGCAGGAGCTCAGAGCGGCTTGTTCTGGATTTTCATTTCTCAACGCTCTACAGGGCTCGGGAGCCGGAAGCAGGAGCACGGGGATCACAAGGGGGAGCGGGTTCATGAGAGGATTTACGATCGCGTGCCTGTGGATCGCCGCGCTTTCGGCGGGTGTTACCGCGGGCGCTTCGACTCCGCGCCGTGAAAGTACTAAAAACGCGATCTTGGTCCCCGAGCCCCCTCCGTGGGAGCACTACCGGTTGATTGTTGAGCTAAACATATTTTCGCGGAACCGAAAGCGAAGGTCTCCACGCCCTATTGAGCGTAAAGAGGATGAGAAACGTCCTTCAACGCCCATCTCCGCTTCCGGCCCTTCGGCGGTGCTTGTCGGAGTAAGCCGCGTAGGTAAGAGGTTTTTCGCGTTTTTCGAAGATGAGCGTGAAGGCCGGGTCCAAAGGCTTTCAACAGGCGACATGATAGCCGGCATGAAGATCACGGGCATCAGCCTTGACGATGTAACACTTGAAGATCCTGAAGGAAAGAAGCTTACAGTGAAGATCGGCATGAGTTTAAGCGGCCGGAAGCCGGCTCCTCGGCCTCCCGTGGAGGCAAAGGTGCCGAAGGCCCGGCCTGCTCCGACTCCAAGCGGCCCCCAACTGCCTCCCGGGTCCGAATCGATTCTGAAAAAACTCATGCAGAGGCGACTTGAAGAACTCCGCAAGTGAGGTGTCGTATGAGAGTGCCTTCGAGAAACGGATTTGGATTGTTTGCCGTTCTCTTGCTTTTTCCCGCTTTGGTGCTTGCTTTTGTGTGCTTAGTGGGTGCCGGGGCCGGAAAGGTAAGGCCAAAGCCCCCTCAAATTGCAGCGCCGCCTCCGGCCCCGAAGTCCCCCAAGCTGGTAGGCGGAGGACCGGCCGTGAGGCAGCCCGCTCCTGAGGACTTGCGGCCCAAGCAGCCGGTAGGTCCCCAAATCAAGCTGCCCGCTCCTGCGCCCGGCGTTCGCGCCGAGGGGAAAGAGAAAGAGAAAGAGAAAGAGCCGGAAGAACCTGTGCGTGCGAAGGAGGGAGACGGCATTTGGTTCAATTTCGAAAACGCTGAGATAAAGACGGTGCTTAAGCATCTGTCTGAAGTCGCCGGACTTGTGATTTTGGTTAAAGACGGCGATCTTCAGGGACGCGTAACGCTTCAGAGCAGAAAACGGCTGAGTGTAGACGAGGCGATCGGCGTTCTTAACAGCGTTCTTAAAGAGATGGGCTACGCGGGTGTGCGTGCAGGCAACACGCTTAAAATCGTGAAAATGGAAGAAGCGGTGCGCTCCAACGTTCCCGTCAGGGTGGGCGGCGATCCCGAATCCATTCCCGAGACCGATGAGATAGTCACCCAGATCATCCCGCTTCGCCGCGTTCAGGCCAGGCAGCTCAGACAGGACCTTGAGCCGCTTTTCAGCAGCAATGCTGTTGTGTCGGCGAACGAGGATTCAAACTCTCTTATAATCACAGACACCTCCGCAAACGTTCACCGCATAGCAAAAGTAATACGGGCTTTGGATTCAGCGGAAACAAGCGCTGCAAAGGTGGAAGTGTTTCCGCTTAAGTATGCGGATGCAACCGATGCAGCGCGCCTTATAACCCAGATCTTTCAATCTCAGAGTCAAAGGGACAGCCGCGGCGGCCCGCGCCCTCCCTTTTCGTTTTTCTTCAGGCGCGGAGGGCCTCCCGGCCGCGGAGGGTCTGATAGAGGGCGGAGCGCCGGTCCGGTTGCGACCGTTCCGGTGATAGCTTCGGCGGACGACAGGACGAATACGGTTGTGGTAAGCGGCCCGCCTGAGACCCTGGAGGTAATCCGAGGTGTACTTGAAAAGCTGGATTCCAACCCCGCTTCGAAGCAGGACGTTTTCATATACCGCGTTAAGAACGGAGATGCCCTTCAAATCGAAGGGGTTTTGAACACCATTTTCGGCACCGGTAGTTTCACCTCGAGAGGTTACTCAAGAGGCTCAACGCGGTCTGTGCCCACAAGCTCGCGCTTGGGATCGAGGTCTTCGTTCGGCCGCTCGTCTTTCCGCGGGGGCGGATTCCCTTTTTCGCGCTCGTCTTCGCCTTTCGGCGGGGGGTCCTTCGGCCGCAGATCGCCTTTCCTGTCGGCTTTCAGGGCGGGCGGAGGTCGTCTTTCTTCAAGATCCATTGAATCAGCCGCTGAGCTCTACGGGCAGGTGTATGCCGTCGCGGATGAGGATACTAATTCCTTGCTTGTTATGTGCCCCAGTGCGGCAAAGGATACGGTCCGCTCGATAATCGAAGAGCTTGACCGGCCCGTTCCCCAAGTGCTGATAAAGCTTCTGATTGCAGAAGTGACCCATACCGATTCGGTCGATCTGGGAGCTGATTTCTCGATACTGGATGTACCGGGCGACTCGACCCTGAGCACGGATTTCTCGGTCGGCGCCCAATCGGGCGGCATCATCTACCGTCTTGTACGGCACGACATAGAGGCGGTGCTGCGCGCTCTGGCTGAGAAGAGTAAGCTTGAGGTGCTCTCACGCCCGTACATTCTTGCAAGCGATAATCAAGAGGCCACTATCACGGTAGGCCAGGAAGTCCCGTTTATCCGTAATACGCGTATCACTCAAAACGATGCCACGATAAATACGATCGAGTATGAAGATGTCGGAATCATCGTCACCGTAACACCGCATATAAACCCGGAAGGCTTGGTTACTATCGATATATCACCTGAAATCTCAGCCATAAGCGGGGAAACGGTACCGATTTCAGAAACAGTCGATGCACCTGTCATCGCAAAGCGTTCTGCAAGTACCAGGATCGCGATTCGAGACGGGCAAACCATTGTGATAGGCGGACTGATGGAAGATCGAATGACCGAGTCGGTCTCGAAAGTACCGATTCTCGGGGATATACCCCTTTTGGGAAGTCTGCTGAGCCGCAAGGAGAATACGACAGCTAAGACCGAGCTGTTGATTTTCCTTACCCCTCATGTAGCCTCGACTCCCGATGTGCTTAAAGGTATGACCAAGCAGGAGAAAAAGGGAATCGAGTTGCTTGATAAGGCGGTGGAGGGGGGAGCTTTCAAAAAACATCTTGAGGGCCTAAGGAGGGGAGGGAACAAGAAACAGGAAGAAACGCAAAGAAGTGCTGCAGCCGTCCCGTCCGGCGGGCTGCCTGAAGGCACGGAGGAAAAACAGAGGCCCTAAGGCGTTCTATTGCGAATGAGGCGAG
>CAZGYL010000380.1:0-5415 GCA_964529985.1 uncultured Planctomycetia bacterium
CAAGCTGTACCGGTGCCTCCCCAATTGGCCCGCCTTGAGCGCCGGGAGGAATCTTTTCTGATCATGCAGCCGGAGTATGAGCTGTTTAAGGGTTTTCTTCTCGAGGAACTGTCGCGTGCCGGAGCGTGAAGACGACTTCCGCTACCTTGTATTCCTCTTGGACGGAGCTTCAGACAGGCCGTGCCCGCAGTTGGGAGGCAAAACCCCTCTTGAAGCGGCTCAAACACCGACCTTCGATCACCTGGCACGCCGGGGAGCGCAAGGTCTGCTTGAGACCGTTCCCCCGGAATGCCACCCGGGAAGCGAAGTGGCCAACCTTTCGATCTTAGGATACGACCCGCGGACCGCTAACCCGGGCAGGGGTGTGCTTGAAGCCGCCAGCATGGGGATTCGGTTGCACCCGAACGGGGTGGTTTTCCGCGTCAATCTGATCACGGTTGAAGTAGACCTCATAACGGATCACAGTGCAGACCATATAACAAGCGAAGAAGCGCGCGTGCTTCTGGAGTATCTAGAGCCCGGACTTCAAGAAGCCCTTCATGAACCCGGCCTTCGGTTGCACCCCGGTGTAAGCTACCGCCATGTCCTTACGCTCGAGCATGGCAGCTCCGAAGTCGATTGCACGCCTCCCCACGACATACTCGGCCGCCCGTGGCGCGATCACCTTCCACGGCCCCGAAAGCCCGAAGCCGAGGAAACCGCACAGCTCCTGCGACTGCTTATTGAGTACTCGCAGAGCCTTCTTGCCGGCCACCCGGTGAACAAAGAAAGGCGCGCAGCCGGGCTTCGGCCGGCAACAAGCCTTTGGCCGTGGGCTCCAGGGAAGCAGCCTTCTCTTGTTCCGTTTGCACGACTCCACCGCATGAAGGGTGCTGTGATCTCGGCGGTTGATCTGATAAAGGGCATAGGCAGGCTTACAGGAATGACGGTCATTGAGGTTCCGGGGGCTACAGGCCAACCTGAGACCAACTATGAAGGCAAAGCCGAAGCTGCGGTACAGGCTCTGAAAGATCACCGGTTCGTTTACGTACATGTTGAGGGAGTGGACGAGGCGGGTCACACCGGCGATCCGGATCTTAAGCTGCGGACGATCGAGTACTGCGACCGCAGACTTGTGGGACGTGCTTTAAGCCTTTTGGAAACTGAGGGTGCAAGCTTCAAGGTACGCATCGCCGTGCTCCCCGATCATGCAACCCCTTGTGAAATCCGCACTCATGATCGGTCACCCGTACCGTTGCTTCTCTGGGGAGAAGGAATCGAAGCCGACCGTACTTTGCGCTTTACAGAGAGGGAAGCCGCCGGCGGCAGGCTCGGCCTTAGGCCTGGAACGGACTTCCTAAAGCTCCTTACAGACCGCTTCAGGAACAAGTGAGGTCTTGCTCAACGCCTACTTTCTGCTCTTCCCGCGGACTTCGCTCAGCTTAACAGGAGCTCCTCCTCTCGCTTTGCTCAGATCCGCAGCACTCATAAAGGCGAAAACTTCGAGTGTTTCCTTGGGATCCACCGGAGGCTTGCGCGTCTTAAAAAAACGTGCGATTTCTATTACCAACCCCTCGTAAACATTGGAGAGCCTTTGGGGCGAGTGGCGGACGCCTTTCTCGCCGTAAACTGTGATTCCGTAGGAATGGGATCCGCGCCGCATCCCCCGAAACGTGCCGATCCTTCCGTCCTTCCACTTTCCCGCCACAAGATCATAGTACTGTGTATGAACGCGCCAAACCTCCTCGCATCCCTTCCCCATGATCATGAAGAGCGGATCAACTCCATGAATGCCGTACCAGTAAAGATCGGGATGATGAGATTCCAAACTGCAGGGCGATCGGGCATCACAGCCCAGAATCGCACCGAGTGAGCGATCGTTCTTGATTGCAATGTACGAGGAGCAAAAGCGCAAAGCCGAAGCGCTGAAAAAAGGCACTCCCGTTTTCTCAGAGAGCTCAACTATTGCTTCGGCGTCCTCGTAGCTCGCCGCAAGAGGTTTGTCTATGAAAACGGGCTTGCCCGCCTTAAAAACCTCTTTTGCTTGACGGAGGTGCGGCCTGCCGTCCACGCTTTCGATCATCACCGCATCGCAATTCTCAAGAAGCTCCTCCACCGTGTCGACGATCCTGACCTTATAGCGGGTGCGGAGTTCTTCGGTAAAGCGATTGACGCGCTTGTAGCTCGCCGGATTATCAGGAACGCTGTCCGGCAGTCCTACAACTACTTTCACTCTCGGTACGTCCGGCCTGTTCGCGAGTTTCTCAAACATAGCCGTAAAAGCTACGGCGTGTGACGTGTCAAGTCCTATCATTCCGACTCGGATGGGCGCCGGGGCACCGGCCGCAGATTCCATTCCGCTGAGCAGCGCAACAGCCGCAAACAAGCACCGGCAAAATTTCAGTACAGATTTCCAAATCATGGATTCCTCCTGCAAGTAAAGTCCGCTGCAGCAAAGTATCCGCCACCGGCTTTATAGTACGCCGCCCGTCGGGCGCTCTGCAACTGTTGCGGTGATCCGGGCAGAAGCCGTATGCTGGTGTGCGACGGAAAACTTGAAAACCTTTTGGAGGACAGGGTTATGTCGCGGAAAACGACTGCAACCCGTAACGCCCTTGCTTTGCTGGTCCTCGGGTTCTTACTGCAAAGCAAGGCTCTACCGAGTGAGGGCAAATGGGTGACCGAATCGCGCAGATCGATACCTGTTATAGCACGTGTTGACGTCGCAGTGGTCGGAGGAAGCACCGGAGCTTGCGCCTGTGCCTGCCGAGCTGCGCAAGGCGGCGCGCGGGTGTTCCTCGCCGCTCCCAGACCGTACTTGGGCGAGGACATGGCGGGCCTCTTGCGCCTGTGGCTCTCTCCGGGTGAGAAGCTCAAAACTCAGCTTGCAAAGAAACTCTTCAGCGAGAAGTGGTCGGAGCCCCCTGTACCGCGAAGCGGACTTCTCCGGTTCACTTACACGGCCGACAGGCCCTCACAAGCACCACACTTAGATACCGATCCGCCCCGAAGACTTACAGACGGCCGCTGGGGAAGCGCGGTCAACCAGAGCGTTCAGTACAACGGAAAGGTGACGCTTACGTTGGACCTCGGCGCTTTGAAGCGAATTGAAGAATGCCACGTCCTTGCGTACCACGCACGGGATTTTCAAATTGAATCGCTGACTGTAGCGGCAAGTCCCGACGGGACGAACTGGCGACCGCTCGGAACCCTCAAGAATGAAAACCCGCCGCAGGAGAGTGTAGACCAACACGCTTTGGATCTGATTTTCCATGTCAAGAAAACGGCGCGCGCGCTTCGCATTACTGTTGCACCGGCCCGGGGAAGCAATAGAGTACTGCTCGGTGAGATTCTACTTGCAGGCCCTCAAGATAAGAGTGAAGGTCCCCGCATTCCTGCGAGGCCTCTTGCAAGACCGCTTCATGTGAAGCGGATTCTCGAACAAGAGCTTCTTAAGGCCGGCGTCGAGTTCTTATACGGCTGTTATGCAGTTGATGTGCTCCGAGACGCCGAAGAGCGGCCTGCAGGGATTGTTCTTGCAAATCGGGCCGGGAGGCAGGCGGTGATCGCCAAAGTCATTGTCGACGCAACCGAAAGGGCGTGGGTCGCGCGACAGGCGGGGGCGCAGTCTCAACCATTCCGCCCGGGCACTTACAAAGTACAACGCGTCGTAATCGGCGGGAACCCGGTTCGGGGGCCGGATATGGAGGTTGCAGAGATTCGGCCTCCGTATCGCAAGGGGGGGCGCTTGTACAGGGTATACCGCTATGCGCTGAGTCTTCCTTTCCCCGACGGTTCATACCGCTACCTGGCTGAAGGCGATCAATCGGCACGTGACAAAACGTACCACCCTGATCAACAGTTCACCTCCGACGGCCTTTTTATGGTGCCCCCCGACCCCATTCTCTGCCGTTCGGTCGTTAAGAAAGAAATCGAGGATTTAGGATCTCTTCCGCTCGAGGCTTTTCAGCCCCGAGGCGTGCCCTTTCTTTTTTTATTGAACGGCTGTGCTTCGGTGCCTCGAGCCCTTGCGAAACGCCTCCTTCGGCCTCCGGCGCTTATCGCATTCGGAGAGAAGATCGGCCGGAGTGCGGCTTCTCTTGCTTTACGCAGGCCCACCCCCTCCGGTGTACACTTGGGTGGGGAAGTGCATGCAGCATGCGCTCCTGGCGATGTGAGGGAAAACCTTTCGGGAGCCAGGCCTTTCGGCCGAGCACCTTCGGTGTTGCAACAGGAACGCTCGGTTCCTGTCTTGGGAACCTTTGAAGTTGTTGTTATCGGAGGAGGAACCGCCGGAGCGCCCGCCGCCATCGCTGCTTCGCGCAGCGGTGCCAGAACGCTTGTAGTGGAGTACCTCTATGGTCTCGGAGGAGTAGGAACTCAGGGTGCGATCTCAAAGTACTACTGGGGAAACCGAGTGGGTTTCTCGGCGGAAACTCCTTTCGGAGCCTCTTGGAAAATCGAGCAGAAAGCGGAATGGTACAGGCGTACGTTGCGTGAGGCGGGAGCCGAGATATGGTTCGGCGCAATCGGATGCGGCGCATTCGTTCAAGGCCGTGCTGTAAAAGGAGTTGTGGTCGCCACACCAGAGGGCCGCGGGGTAGTGCTGGCTGAGGTCGTTATCGACGCGACAGGCAATGCTGATATCGCAGCAGCAGCCGGTGCTCCATGTGTGACCACCGGCCCCTCCGATATTGCGGTCCAGGGAACGGGTCTCCCGCCGCGCCGCCTCGGTGCCGGGTACACCAACACCGACTTTACGATCGTCGATGAAAGCGATCTGCTTGACGTATGGCGGATCCATGTGTGCGCAAAAGCTTTGGCCGGGGATTCCTTTGATATCGGAAAACTCATAGACACCAGGGAGCGCCGGCGAATCGATGGAGAAGTCACCCCCACTATTTTAGACGCGATACTGAACCGCACCTGGCCGGACACGATTGCGCGCGCCTATTCGGACTTTGATACGCATGGTTACACTGTGGACCCCTACTTCACACTTCAACACCCGCCCCACAGGAAAGGGTTTTACGTGAACATTCCACTTCGCGCGCTCTTGCCTCGCGGGCTGGAAGCCTTGCTTGTTACAGGTATAGGACTCAGTGTCCACCGCGATCTCCTGCCGCTTGTGCGCATGCAGGCGGATGTTCAAAACCAAGGTTACGCTGCAGGGTTGGCAGCCGCTCTTGCGGCTGAACAGGACGTTGGACTTCGCGAACTTAAGGTACGAGAGCTGCAGAAACGCCTTGTGGAAAAAGGTAATCTGCCGCCCGAGGTGCTCAAACAACAGGACTCGTTTCCCCTGCCCCGGGAAAGAATCAGTCAAGCTGCGCGCAATGTCGCAGACGGGTATCGCGACTGTGCGGTCCTACTTGCACACCCTCAGGAAGCGATTCCGCTTCTGCGTGAAGCTTATAAAAAAGCTGCTTCATCGCA
>CAZGYL010000381.1:0-5404 GCA_964529985.1 uncultured Planctomycetia bacterium
GACCGTCAGGAGGTGCTCTTGCCCGGAAATAATGTTCGACCCGAATTTCAACTGCGGCATTCGCTGTCCGCTCGGAGGGGACTCGGACCCGCAAGCTGAGTGCATACTTTGCGCGCGCGCGCGCGGAGGCTTGGACCAGCCATCAGAAGCCCTCCCACCACCCTCTCACGTCCGCGCGTTTGAGACTGCTCTTCGGTGCGTGCAATAAACTCTGCCACCACAACCAACTCATAGATTACGGGCCAATGCAATGAAAGTCAAGCAATGTCGGAAAAACCCGGGCTCGGACGCGGCTCCGCCGGGCCCGGCCCTGGGGCGTTTCCGCCGGCCGGGTTGGCTGCCCCGGCTTCGCTCGGCGGGGGGGGTGACCGCCCCGGGGGGAGCTGGTTGGAGAGTCTGAGCCCCCGTGCGCGCTTCAAGGCCTGCCTGCTGGAACGGCCGGGCCCTCGAATACCGATCCTCCGAAGGTTGTTACGAAAATCCGGTTCTCGTTGCGCGGATCGAAATGCACGCGTTGGATATTTGAGAAAGGAAGTTCGAGGAAAGGCTCCCACGTCGCTCCGTTGTCGCGGCTTAGGTAAAGACCGGCTTCACGTGCGCCTTCGGTGAGCGTCATATAGATCCACCCGCGGTGTTTCGGGTGAAACGCGGCTCCAAAATGCTCAGGCCCTTTAACTGCAAGCCGGTGCCATGATTTCCCGCCGTCTTTTGTACGGTAGAGCCCCGCCTGGGGAAAGCCTCGCAGATTCGCAGCCCCCAGCAGGATTGTGTTCGAGTCCCGGGGATCAACAGCGAAATCCTTCACCCACCTAAGCGGTAAAGAGCGGTTGATCTTCTCCCAGCTTTCCCCCCGATCGCGCGAGCGGTAAAGCCCCACACCCTCTGATTCATAGCTTCCGTCGGGCAGGCGCTTTGCGGTTACAAGGTTGAAAAGCGTTCCGTCGCGGTGAAGAAAAAGCCGGCAGCAGCGCATGTTGCGCGCTGAGCCCAGGCCGCGGCTTCGTTTCACCCACGTCCGGCCTCCGTCTGTGGAGCGGAAAACTCCCTTCTCAAAAAGCGCGGCGTAAAGCGTACGCGCGGAGCGTGGAGAACGCGGATCCACGACCACGGAAACGCAAGGTGCTTCAGGCAAATCGAGCTTTTTCCACGTGTGGCCGTAGTCAGTGGAAACAGCGACTCCACCTTGCATTCTCACCCGGTGTCGGCCGTAGATTATGTTTCCATTCGGTATGTCGTGGGTGTTCGAAAAAGCGCCCCAGATTTTCCCCGGGACCTCTGGATCGAAGGCGATTTGGTAAGTGGTGTTGTGCCAGGGGAGGCGGTACCCTTCCCAGATCCACGTGCGGCCGGCATCAAGACTGCGGGCGAAGCCGACATCGGTATAACAAATATAGTGACGTTTCGGATCGAAAGGATCGAAGGCGTATTGCCACGTCGCAGTCACCACAAGGCCGTTGCACGGCCAGGCGTAAAGCTTCCCGAACTTCCGAGGCGGTCCGAGCTGACTCACTTTCCAAGTGCGGCCGCCGTCGTGAGAGAAAAAGATCTCCATCGAGGTCGTCATAATGAGGGTGTCGGGGTGACCGGGGTTGACTGTGAAGCTGAACGGGATATCCTGTAGCGCTGTCCGATCGACAGGGTGAGCCGGTCATCCTCCACGTTGTAGAGTCCCTTGAACCGTGGATCGGAAAAGAAAACCGCCCGCCACGTGCGACCCGCATCATCGCTTCTGTAAACGGTGCTGTGATTCGGAGGATAGTAGCTTGTTCCGGTGCAATATACGTATACCCGGCTCGGTTCTTTCGAAGTCGTACAAAGGAAAAGATATCGAGGAACATCCCCGTGGGCCCAGCGGCTTGACCGCCGGGTTTGGACGTTGATATCGGGATTCATGATGCGCCGCCACGTGCGGCCTCCGTCCCGGGAACAGTAGAGGCCCCCTGTGAGTTTTCCGTTGCGAACACCGCATGGACAGGCGGCATAGAGGATCGTTTCTTTCCGATTCGAGCCCCCGGCGAATGCCGTGAGCTTATCCGCCGGAAGGCCGCGGCTTACGGACGTAAAGGTCTTTCCCCCGTCATCCGACATGAAAACACCGTTCTCGGTCCCGATATAAAACCGCCCGGGAATGCGCGCGTCGGCGAGCATGTTCAAGAAGCGGCCGCTTACACCTTGGGCCCGGCGCCACTTGACCCCGGTCTCGTCTCCGACCCAGAGGCCCGAGTCCGTGCAGACGAAAAACCCGCCGGACCGCGAGAGAAAAAGCCCGCTCACGCGCCCTCTGAACGGCGCTCCTTCGGCGAAAGGCCGCCAGGAAAGCCCGCCGTCCCTTGTTACTTTCAACCGCCCTTGCCAGCCCGAAGGAGAGTAGATGACCAGAGGCTTAGTGGGATGAAAAAGAGGGCGGCAGTAAACACAACCGCGTAATTCGCGGTGATGGATCATGGTCCATGTACGCCCTCCGTCATGCGAGAGGTAAGCGCCGCTCATGTCGCACGAGATCATCATGACTCGGGGATCGTGGGGAGAACCGCCGGCTGAGAACATGGCTCCTCCCCCGGCAAGCCCCACAGGACGCCAGACCTTCTTCCACGAAGGCTGGGCGGCCGCGATCCAAAGGCCCGCAGAAAGTACGAAAAGGCAGGTGGTTCTCCGCATGGCTGCTCCTTATAAAAGAGTTGACCCACAGTCCCTTTTACTCCACATTGGTTTGGTTCGCCAGAGCTGCGGGTAAAACTTGACCGGGATCAGGCGGGCGGGGACAAAAAACTGTAGTTCCCGTTTATCCGCACTTACAGTGCAAGCGGGTGATCTTTCATTCCTTCGGTTTTAATCCACTGCCTCACGGTGAGCAGCTCTGGAGGATCCGCGGTCCGCTCAACCGCGATGCGTCCTGTGTAAACAGCTCCGGACCCACCGTCAAGGCTGATCCAGTCGCCTTCTTTTACCGCGCGGCCTCCGAGAAAAATTTTCTTTCCGGCCGAATCGATCCGCAGATTCGTGCAACCGACCAAGCAAGTAAGTCCCCGGTGCCTCGCCACCACGGCCGCATGCGAGGTCCTGCCGCCGCGTGCCGTAAGAATTCCGGCGGCAACGGCCATGCCGGCGATATCAGCGGCGCTGGTTTCCTCCCGTACAAGGATCACAGGGTCTCCGTCCTTGCTTAAAGCCACCGCGGTTTCCGAGCTGAGTGCGACCTTACCTGTTGCAACGCCTCCTGAGGCCGGGATCGCCGTTGCAGCCGGAGCGTTTTCGGGTCCTGTGCAAAGTCTTTCCTCGATCAATTGCTCCGGCTTCAGGTCCCGCAGGCGGTCCAGAGCCTCACGCCGTGTGATAAGACCTTCTTTCACCATGTCGCAGGCAATGCGCAATGCGGCTCTGGGCGAACGCTTTCCGGTGCGCGATTGAAGGAGAAAGAGCGCTCCTTCTTCGATGGTGAATTCAATGTCCTGCATATCGCGGAAGTTTTCCTCCAGCGTTCGCGCGATCCGCTCCAGCTGTTTGTAAATCAGAGGAAGCTCCTGCTTAAGCTCTTCTCCGCTTTCAGGCGTTCTTATCCCTGCAACAAGGTCTTCGCCCTGAGCATTGTAGAGGAAATCGACGTATAGTTCTTTTCGTCCGGTAGCCGGATTGCGGGTGAAGGCGACTCCGGTACCCGAAGAGCCGCCGCTGTTTCCAAAGACCATGGCCTGCACAGTGGCTGCGGTACCTGCAAGTCCATGCAAGTCGTGCAGTTTGCGGTATCTTACGGCACGCTCACCCTGCCAGGAGCGGAAAACCCCTTCCACAGCTTCCCGGAGCTGCTGGTAAGGATCCTGCGGAAAAGGCCCGCCCGTGTTTTCTTCAAAAACACGCAGCGACCTGCGCACAACCGCCTGGAGAGCCTTGGCGTCGAGCTCATAATCCTCGATCACTCCCGCCTTTTCTTTAGCCTCCCTGAGAACTTCTTCGAAAGCTTCTCTGGGTATGCCGCGCACCACATCGCCGTACATGGCTATAAGCCGCCGGAAGCTGTCAAGAGCAAAGCGCGGGTTTCCCGAAAGGCGCATGAGACCTTCGACCGAGAATTCGGTAAGCCCGATGTTGAGCACCGTATCAAGCATGCCGGGCATTGAAACAGCGGCCCCGCTTCTCACCGAGACCAAAAGCGGCCGGCGCGTTGCACCGAAGCGCTTCCCGGTAGCGGCTTCAAGCTCGGCGATTCCGCTTCGAAGTCCTTCTTCAAAGTCGGAAGGCAAGGTTCCGTTCTCAAGGTATGCCCGGCAAACAGGGGTACCGATGGTGAAACCGGGGGGAACGGGAAAACCAAGCGAGCACATTCGGGCGAGATTGGCTCCTTTGCGGCCGAGGACCTCTTCGGCCTTTTGAGGAAGAGCGGCCCGGCCCGGTTTAAATGGGAAGAACCAGCCGCCGGTTGATTCTTTGGAGGTGTTTTTTGCGCGCGCTTCTTTCATAGGGAGCGCCCTCCTGCGGGTCGCTCGAAAACCGAGCGGTGAAGAGCGAATCCGGCCCGTGCGAGGCTGGTGGCTGCACCTGCAAGCCGCCTCATGATATCGTTTACAAGGAGAAGGAGAGGAGCGTTTAGGTTCCTCTCTTCCAGAAGTTCTTTTCGAAAGCCGCGCTCCGCCTCCCTTGCTTCGTGGGAAAGCTCATCCAGCCTCGTTATACTGCGCGTGAAGTCTTCCAGTCCTTCGGCTTCGTCGAATGCTTCCTGCGCCGAGGCGACTGCTTTATATCCTTCTTGGGCTGCGCGAAGCACAAGGTCTGCGGCTTCTTCCATGCGGCGGCAGAGCCAACTGGGAAGGGACTCGGCATCAAGGAGGCTGAGCAGATAAGCGCTTTCTTCCAAGTGATCCTGAACGTCATCAAGTCGGCAGGCGGGCTCAAGGGTTTCGTAAGCCTCATGCCGGGCGGCCGCCGATTTCCGCAGGCGGTTAAGCAGTTCATCGCTTTCCGCTTCCCAGCGGGATATCCGCTCCCGACTCCTTTCCATCAACTCCTTGTCGCTGCGCCAAAGCGCGCGCAGAAGGTACCGAAGGGTCATTGCGCTTTCCACAACCAGGGCCACCAGGTCGTGACATCCTCCCAAAGGCCCGCGGGCGCGGCTTCGATAAAACCTTAAGAACGCGGCCTTAACCTTGTCTCGAATGAGAAGCTCTGAGTCTCCGTTCTTAAGCCCGGTCGAAGCTGTGAAAAGCACTTCTTTGAGAAACGCCTTCGTTGCTTCTTTCCCCAGCACCTGATAGAGAGGCTCGCCCGGCCGGAGCGCTCCCGGATCTGCAAGCTCAAGAGCGTCGTAGACGATTTCCGGGCCTCCGAGCTGCAGGAATCCCCGGTGCCCCACCTCACGGTCCGCGGCCCACTTGAGGATTTCTATTGCATCTTTTCCTTTTACGAAGATACG
>CAZGYL010000382.1:0-5401 GCA_964529985.1 uncultured Planctomycetia bacterium
AGCAGTGCCACCGCGTTTCTTTCCCCTTCGCCCCGCAGTACGCAATCGACCGCGCCCTCGGCATGCGATAAGATGTCGCCCGGGATGAAGGAGGCGCTGTGTCCCCCCACGAAGATGAAAATTTCGGGAAGCCTCTCCTTTGTTTCCTTAGCAAGATCGATTACTTCCGGGACGTTGGCCAAGTAGTTCAGAGAGAATGCCACGGCATGGGGGCGGAATCGTTCAAGCGCCCTCAAGTAATCGCGCCGCTGCTCAACCTGGAGGTCCAGGAGGTATACTGTATGCCCGGCCCGCCTGAGGGCCTCAGCCACACATTCCAGCCCCAGCGGCTCAAGTCGCAAAAAGATCTTTGAGTACATGAGACAGCTGGGGTGCACCGCCAAAACGCGCATAAACTTCCCTCCTGGCCCTTGACTCCCGGAAAGGGTAATCGTAGGCCACAAGAAGCGATACTACAAGTCCCCGGACCGCTGCACCGGCCCGTTTTGCACCCGCGTCAAACCGACTGTGCACCGCCGGAACGGTGCGGTATTCTTATGTAGGCCGCCGGCGGGCGGGACCGGAATGTTCGGCTTTCGGGGAAGTTCCGGTAAGAGCGGCGGCGTACCAAAAGCGAGGAACTATGAGAATCGGTGTCCTGCTTCGCCATTACAATCAGCACGGTGGAGGCGTATGGGTCTACACCAGGAATATTGTAAGTTGGCTTCTCGATCTGGACACCGAGGACGAGTTTGTGTTTTTTTACCGCGAACCCGAGCTTCTCGGAACCTATGCCGACCACCCGAATGTCCGGGAGGTCGTGGTCCGGGCTCCTCACCGCCTGTTGTGGGATCAATCGGCTGTGGTGCGTGCAGCCGAGCGCGAAAGTGTCAACGTACTTTTCAACCCGAAGTATTCGGTACCTTTGCGCGCGAAGTGCCGTACGGTATTCGTCTGCCACGGTCTTGATTGGTACGTAATGCCGTGGGGATCCAGGTGGATCGACAGGTTGAACCACCGCTACTTGGTGCCGCGCTTTGTGCGTAAGGCAGACGCGATCATCGCTGTGTCCCAGACAACCAAAGAGCACCTCCACGAATACCTGTACGTGCCTGAGGAGAAGGTGCGGGTTGTTTACCACGGGGTTGAAGAGCGATTCAGGCAGCCTGTCTCAGGTGAGGAGCTGGAAGCGGTTCGGCGTCGCTACAGCCTGCCCGAGCGGTACTTCCTTTATGTGGGGCAGATTTACCCGCCTAAGAATTTCGGCCGCCTGGTGCGGGCCTATGCCGAAGTGGGGCCCCGGCAAGGGGTGCACCTTGTGGTGGCCGGACGCCATGCTTTTCTTTGCCGCCGTGAGCTCGCCTTGCCGCGCACGTTAGGCATTGAGAACTGGGTGAAATGGCTGGGTTGGGTATCCCGGGATACTCTGCCCGCACTTTACACAGGAGCTGAGGCGCTCCTTCTGCCTTCCCTTTACGAAGCTTGCCCGAGCCCTCCCCTTGAGGCTATGGCTTGCGGCTGCCCGGTGATCACCTCAAACAGGTACGGTTGCGTGGAGGTGGCGGGGCATGCGGCCCTTTTGGTGGACCCGGAGAACCTGGAGGAAATCGCAAGAGCTATGGAGCGCGTCCTTCAGGACGGGGAGCTGCGAAGCCGCCTGATAGCGGCGGGCAGGCAGCGTGTTACGGGATTCACCTGGGATCGCTGCGCCCGGGAGACTCTTGAGGTACTCCGGGAAGTAGGCGTGTCATATGCGCCTGTCGCCGGCGGGTGATGCCATGGCCGTTCCACCGCCTACGCCGGTTGAAGTGGAGAATGCGGAAGGTGCCCGTGCGCGCTCGAATCGGTGGGGCTTGCTTCTTAGAGCAGCGCTCAGCATCGGTCTGACGGCTCTCGTCGTTGCTTTTGTCGACTGGCGGGAATTCATATCCGCAATGCCCGCGATGCGTCTGCGGTATCTGGCCGCTTTCGCAGCTCTTTTTTTCGCGGACAGGTTGCTTATGGCCTTCAAGTGGCGTCTCCTCCTGCAGGCCGCCGGACTTGATGTTCCGATCGGAAGGCTTTTCAGGCTTTATCTCGCCAGTTTGGTCGCCGGCACGTTTCTTCCCGCTACAGTGGGCCAGGATCTCTTCCGCGTTTGGTACCTGGGGCGGTACGGGCTTGACCGCAGTGCGGTTTTTTCTTCGATCGTTGTTGAGCGGGTCGCAGCCTTTGCAGCGATACTTCTTCTTTGCTCTTGCGGGTTGGTCTTGGCTATCCTGACGCGCGTCCAAGGCGATCCTGCTTTGCGTGCGGGGGGCGCTGTCGTTCTGCTCGGAGCCGCCGTGCTTGCGGCGTTCGCCGGCCTTTTGCGGCCTGAGGTCGTACGCTTGGTTGAGCGTTTCCGGCACTACCGGCTTGCCGGGACTTTGGCCCGCGTGCTTCACCAAGTACAGGCCTACCGGAGGCATGCCAAGACGGTCAGGATATTCTTCCTACTGACTTTCCTCGAACAACTCGTTCCGACTGCAAGCGTCTATTTGTTGCTTCAAGGTTTTTCCATATCATGCCGGCTGCTTGACCTTATCATCATAGTCCCGCTGATAACTTTTTCGATGCGCTTACCCATTTCAATCGATGGACTCGGTGTGAAGGAAGGTCTTTTTGTTGTGCTTTTCGGCACCGTAGGCGTTTCTCCTGCAAAAGCCTTCTTGGTAAGCACCGTGGATAGAATTCTTCCCCTGTTGTGCAGCCTCCCCTGGGCGATCGGTCTTTTGAGTATGCGACCTAAGGAAAACAAAGCTTGAATCCGTCGGCGTAAGGTTCAAAGGGGCGCAAAAAGCGAGTCCTTCCCTTTTTCGATCCAGCCGGCTATGGCTTCGACCCAGAGTCTGTGATCATTCAGGCACGGCGCATAAAGGAACCGCCTTCCTCCCGCGCTGAGGAAAGCCTCCCTACCCCTCAACTTGATTTGTTCGAGAGTTTCCAGGCAATCTGAAGTGAAAGAGGGGGCCGTAACGACCAGATTCCGGACTCCTTTTGAAGGAAGCTGGAGGAAGCACTCTTCCGTAGCAGGTTCGAGCCATGCTCCCGGTCCGAATTTCGATTGAAAGCTTATGGAGTACTTCTCCGGGGCGAGGTCCAAGCGCTGCGCAAGGAGCTTTGTCGTTGTCAACACGTGTACCTTATAGCATGTAAGGTGGGCCGGTGAGGGAGTGTTGCAGCAGTCGGGTTTCCGGAGGCAATGTTCTCCCGTCGGATCGGCCTTTTTCAAATGTCTTAAAGGTACGCTGTGGTAGGTGAAAAGCAGATGATCGAAAGGCTCTTCCAGAAAAGGCGCAAGCAGCCCTGCAAGGGCTTCAATGTACGCGGAATCGCTGTAAAAAGGTTTCAGTGCAAGCAGAGGGGTTCCGGGCGAAAAGCGGTCGCGGGCGCAGCGCGCTGCCCGTACCGTGCTTTCGTAGGTGGCGAGGGCGTAGTGTGGATACAAAGGTACAAGGAGAATCTCGGTCACATTCCGCGAAGCAAGTTGCAGGACGGCGTCTCTAAGTGTCGGCGCGCTGTACCGCATTCCGACCGTGACGGGCAGCCCCGTACGTTTTTCAAGTTTTTCCGCAAGCCGTTTTACGGTTGCCGTAAGAGGCGGGCCTTCGCTGGTCCATATGGTCTTGTAGGATCGGAGTGTCTTGGGCGCTCTGAAGGGAACGATAAGCAGGTTCACAAGCAAAGCGCGCAGGGGTAGAGGCAAATCGAGGACAAATCCGTCCATGAGAAACCTGCGCAGGTACCTCCGCACGGCCCTGAGGGTCGGGGTTTCCGGAGAGCCCAGCGCAGCAAGTAAAATTCCTTTTTCCGGTGCCGGACACACTTATGTCCACCCTGCCGCCCGGTCGGCTCCAAGGCTGTAAATACGTCAGACCGCCTCGATGGTTTGGTAAACCTCGATCTGCATGTCGACCGCTCCCGACTGGAGCAGCTGGAAAAGTTCGATTCCTGCCTCCATTACGGCGGGATCAGCCTGAAGCGAATCGTAAGAGTCACGATCTTTCCATGTGGTCACGGTTGCAACCTCGGTTTGATCTTCCTTGGCCAGAAGCTGTGCGCCGAGGAAACCGGGGCGTGACTTCAGTGCAGGAATCACAGAGCGTATCGTCCGCAGGAAATCTTCGAACTCGCACGTGATCAGGTGGAAACGCGCTATTACCGTGCAGCCTACGGCCATGGGGACGCTCCTTCCCAGTTTGGGGGATAAGCAATCTTATATAAGCGTGCATGATTCGTAGAATCTTGTTCTCGTTCGTGGTCAAAACTGCGCAAGAGCAATGTCGTACGCTGGGTTTCGGTCCAGCGCCTCTCAGACAAGAGTCGAAAAGGTTCAGGTGAACTCGGACTGCTCGGCTTCCGGCTGTCTCTTGAAATCCCCCCCTCCCGTCCCCCCCTTTTTGGGAGAAAGGGGGGGATGCGCCCGCTAATGCGGGCACCCAGCGGCGGAGGTGTGTATGAATTACGCGCGGTCATATCGAGATCATCTTACGTCCTGGAGCGGCGGCGGGACCTTTGCAGCGCGGCCTCGTACTTTAACCGACCAGGAATTCCAGAACAGGAAATTGACGGTTCTCTCCACGATGCGGGCATCCAAAACGGCATTTGCTTCAGGGGTCTGTTCCAAGGCCTTAAAGACGGCGGTCATAACGTAGTCATCCACAGGAACCGGTTTGCCCGCCGGCCCTTCTCCAGAGGTCTCCCAGACCGGGTCCCCATAAGAGAAAAGGAACAAAACCGTACCGCCCGAAGCTTCGGCCGAAACAGGACCGAATACCTGTATTTCCCTCTCCGGAGGCGGAGGGCAGATCACGTTGCCGAGTGTTGTAAGCGGCGTAAGCACGCGTTGCCTTATGCAGCCGGGAAGAAAAAGCGCGGAGAGAAGCAGAAGAGAAACGATGCTTAACGCAGGCGAATGGATTCGTTTCATAATCTCACCGTTCCTGATAGGGGGCGCCTTCACCGCCGCTCGGAGCCCGCCCCGCCGCTCCGGGCCCTTTCGTGCCTAAGGAGAACACAACCGGCGCCGCAAGGCAAGTGCGTATTGTACGGAAGCCCGCCCGGGGGCTGCGCTGCGGCACAACGGGCGATACAATTCGAGTGAGCGCAGGAAGCGCTTGCCGTCGCAGTTTGGTGAAATCCTTCTTAAGAGGTGAGCCATGAAGATTCGTTTGCCGGTCGCCTGCGGGTTGTTGCTTCCCGCCGTGCTGTCTTCCGGCTGCAAGAAAGCCACGCCGCCCGCCGTACAGTCTTCCGGTTACAAGAAAGCCGGCACGCCCGCCGGCTTGGAGGACCTTTTCGGGCCGACTCTCTTGCGCCGCGATGGAACGAAAGTGCCTGTTTCCAATCTCTCAAAGGCCGAGGTGATCGGGGTGTACTTCAGTGCCCACTGGTGCCCGCC
>CAZGYL010000383.1:0-5394 GCA_964529985.1 uncultured Planctomycetia bacterium
AGTTCGAGCACGCCTCTGTGTTCGTGGACCTGGAGAAAAAGATCGCAAGAATCGAGTGGAGGGAGATGCCGTGAAAGCGAATACGGTCACACTGCTGCTGGGTGCTCTGTGGGCCGTGTGCGTTATAACGATGGTAGCGCGTGCTGGTGAAGATCGAGCCGCCTGAATGGACGAGGTCCCCAAAGTGATTCGCAGACAGAAAAAAGACATGGATAGTAAAGCCAGATTCTCAGCGCCGTTGAAACGACTTTTCATTCTTGCCTTTGGGTACAGCTTCTCAGCGAGCATGCTGGTCCGGTGTCTCCCAGCCGTGTGGATCTGCCTGGTGCTGACACCGGCCAATGCGGCGGATCTGCGCCCGGGTTTTGTCCATCCCGGTGTTGCGCACAGCGCTGAAAGCATCGCCTTCGTTCGCGCCCGGCTCAAAGCGAAAGAACAACCGTGGACGAGGGCGTGGCAGAGGCTCCAGACCTCGCCTCATGCCTCGCTTTCCTGGACACCGAAACCGCGGGTGCATGTGGAGCGCGGCGCGTACAACAGGCCTGACATTGGTTCCTCGGATTTCAGCAATGACGCCACCGCAGCTTACGTCCATGCGATTTGCTGGGTGCTCTCCAAAAAAGTTTCCCATGCGCGCAAGGCGGCGGAGATCATCGACCGCTGGTCGGCGACTCTGAAGTCCATCAGCAACCACGATGCACGTCTGCTTGTGGGGATGAGCGGCTATAAGTTCGTCGTCGCCGCGGAGCTTCTCAAGCATACATGGGACGGCTGGCCGGCCGAACGCCAGGAGCGTTTCGCGCGGATGTTGCGGGAAATTTTCTATCCCCTCATCCGAAACTTCTATCCTTCGGCTAATGGCAACTGGGATGCGTCGATGATCCAGACAATGCTTGCGATGGGCGTTTTTCTTGACGACCTGGCTATGTTCGACCGCGCAAAGGATTACTTCCTGCACGGCAAGGGAAACGGTGCGATCGGCAACTATATCAAACCGTCGGGTCAGTGTCAGGAAAGTGGTCGCGACCAGGCTCACACGCAGATGGGGCTCGACTTCCTGGCCAATGCCTGCGAGACGGCCTGGATCCAGGGTGTCGACCTCTACGGAGCCTTGGACAATCGCCTGCTGAAGGGCTTCGAATACACCGCCAAGTATAACCTGGGCTACGACGTACCCTACGAGCCTTTCCGCAGCTATCAGGGCCGCTACTTTTACCCTCACATCTCGGACAAAGCACGGGGAAGGTTGCGGCCCATGTATGAGAAGGTATTCAACCACTACCACAATCGGCGTGGGTTACCGGCGCCCTACACCTGGCAAGCGGTCCAGCGCCAACGTGCTGGGCTGCTGCAGGACGGGAGCGGAAGTGGTGGCCGCCGCAGGCGGAGGAGTACCCAGGCCGCGCTGGACACGCTGATGTTTGCCGGCCTGCCCGGACAGGGTGCGGGCAAATAGCAGCGTTAGCCGAAGGGCCCATTGGCTTTCTGTCCGTGGCGTTTCCTCACTGGGCGATCGACAGGCCGGTTCAATCGATCGGGAGCCATACGAGCATTTCGCTCGGCCCTCGATTGTTCCAGGCGTAATATGGGATCAATCGCAACGGCGTGGGTTTGGCCGGTTGTTTGGACATAGGACGATATAACACGTTCCATGCCTCGCTCGGGCGCACGAGCCCCTGGCTCTCCAGAACGGTGACTCCACCGAGCAAGTCGGTCTTGTGATGCACGGTCCACTTGGCATCACGGCGAAGGGCTACATTGCGGATGTCCACGCCGGGCGCCAAATCGCACGATTCGAGGCAATACACGACCGGCCCGCGCATTACGGCCACACGACCGTGAGCGGTTTCCACCAGGGGATTGGCCTCCATCAGTGTGACCTCGAGCGGCAGCTCCAGTTCGATCACGTCGCCCGCAGCCCATTTGCGCCGCAATCGGCAGTAGGACGCCGGCACAGGTTGCTGGTCGATAGGCTTGCCGTTCACTTTTACCGTGGCGCCTTTGGCCCAACCGGGAATTCGGACTCTCACCTCGGCCAATTCTGCTGGCACCTGCTGGAGCTTGATTCGCACCTGCCCTTCCCAGGGATAGTTGCTCTTTTGCGTAAGCTTCACCCGGCCGCCGCCGGGAAGGTTCGTTTGCAGCATGCCCGTCCCGTACAAGTGGATCCACACGGTGTCGTCCGACACGCCGTAGGCCCAGGTTTGCACCTTGGCGAGTGTGCGGGCCACATTGGGCGGGCAGCAATAGCAGGTGAACACCCTCCATCGCTCAAGCGTGTCGTGGCGTCCGCGTTCCACTCCGTTCAGGCGTGCAAGCGGATTGGTGTAGCGGAAGTGCGTTCCGTCGACACTCATGCCCGAAAGCATGCTATTGTAGAGCACCAGTTCCATCACGTCGGCATATCGGGCATCACCGGTAAGGCGCAACATCCGCCAGTTCCACATGGCGTTGCCTATGTTGGCGCAGGTTTCGTTGTAGGCGTTACGGTTCGGCAGTTCGTAGGGAAGACCGAACGCTTCGTGTACCTGGTCGTTGCGGATCGACACGGTGTGGTGGTGCGCCCCGATCCCTCCGGTGATCGACATCTTTCGCCCGGTCACATCGTGCCAAATGCGTTCGAGTGCCTGGTGCAGGGCCCGCTCGCCCGTTTCAGCCACTATGTCGGCCGCTCCACAGTAGAGGTAAGCCGCCGTGACTGCATGGCCCACCGCGTAGCTTTCTCTGCGCAAGGGAACGCGGTCTTGCGTCTGGTCGCCCGGCGTGGGATCGTACGCCTGCCAGTCTTGGCTCCATCTGCTTGGGTATTTGACCGAACCGCGCATGTCGACGAAGATCCCGGCCAGTTCCAGGTACCGCTTTTCGCCGGTGGCGCGATACAGATCAACCAGGCCCATAATGTTCGAGGGGTTCCAGCCGAAATGGGCCAGCTTTTTGGGTCGTGGGCTGAAGAGCCGGTACAAATAGTCCGCCAGCTTCCTAGCCACTTCGAGAAAGCTGGTCTTGCCCGTGGCCTGATAGTGCACCGACGCGGCCGTCATCAGGTGGCCCATGTTGTACAGCTCGTGATATTGCCTGCGTTCCCAGCGCTTCTTGTTCGGGTCGAGCTGAGTTTGCGTGCTGATGTACCCATCGGGTGCCTGTGTGCGGGCGATAAGGTCGATCCAGTAGTCCATCTCCTTGTCCAGGGCCGGGTCGCGCGTGATGGCGTACACTCGGGCCATGGCTTCGATCCACTTGTAGCAGTCGCCGTCGCTCCAGTCGGTTCCCTGGTGGGTTCCCTCTTGCAGGCCGGCGCCAATGCGGAAGTTTACCAGAGAGGCGGAGTTGTTCGGATCGAGCAAGGCCTCCTTCATTTTCGGAAGCACCGTCCTATGGCATAGTTCGAACCGCTCACCCCAGAAACCGCCCGTCCAGCGGGCGTCGCTAAGGCCGATCACCTGGAATGCAGCGTGCGGCGATTTCGCTGGCGGACGGGCATCGTCGGCTAGCACCGGCAGGGCAACGGCCAACAACAGCAAACCAGCTGCAAGGCACACGGCGTTTTTCTGATCGCTGCTCATCATGAGTGATCCTTTTCTCGCAGGACGCAAAAGCTGTTATGCGAAGCACGGCGCCTCTCTTGCTCCGGCAAGGCTGCTTACCGTTTCCCCGTGGCTCCGCACGTCGCTGCCGATTTTCTCCAGTAATCGTATAGCTGATCCTTGAGCTGCCCGATTGTCTCCTCGTATTCCGCCTTGCCTGCCACATTGATCGTTTCCTGCGGATCGGTTCGGTGGTCATATAGTTCCACGGCCAGCGGAGGGCCGAACCGGTCGCGCACATTGACCCAAAGGACCATGCGGAAGCGGTTGTTGCGCAAAGCGTAACCCATCACGTGCTTCTCGTAAAACTCGCGTGAATAGTGCGGCGATTCGGCCGCCAGTCGCTTTTCAATGTCGCGGATCAGAGGGCCGAACCACGTTTGCCGCATCTCGGCCGACAGCGGCAGGGCCGCCCATTCCCGCAGCGCCGGGCAGGGAAACTGGCTGAGCACCCAGGGCTTGCCGGGGGAGGTCGGGTCATCGACCAATCGGGCGAAGCTGCGGCCTTCCACATGCGGAGGCACCGGCAGGCCGGCCATTTCGCACAGCGTGGGATAAATGTCGAGCAGCTCGACGAGCCGATAGCACACGGCCGGCTCCGCTCGCCCGCCGGCCGGGGACACGATCAGCGGCACGCGCGTTGCTATCTCATAGTTGGTTGCTTTACCCCAAATACCGTATTCTCCCAAGTGCCACCCGTGATCGCCCCAGAGGACGATGATCGTCTTCTTGCGCAAGCCGAGTCGCTCCAGTTCGTCGAGCACTTTTCCTACCTGCGCGTCCACGTAACTTGTACACGCCAGGTAACCGTGAATCAGATGCCGGGCAAGTTCATCGTCGATCGGCCCGTACTTCGGCACGCCGAATCGAGTGCGAAGCTCGAACGAGGCGTGCAGTCCGATCGAGGGTGCATAGGCGGGCTTTCGGCGTACGGTAGTGAGTCGTATGTCCGCCGGGTCGTACAGGTCCCAATATTTCTTCGGTGCCACGAATGGCAGGTGCGGCTTGTAGAAGCCTACGGCCAGGAAGAACGGCCGGTCCTTCAGTTCGCGGAGCGTGAGCACGGCTGCAGCGGCCACTCGGCCATCGCGATAGGCGTGGTCGGGCACGTCGGCCGCTTCGGTTACCGGGCCTTGAATAAGACCGGTACCCACGATGTCGCGACCGTACTTGGCCACCATCTTCTTGGCCTGCTGCTCAACGATGGCCCGACTGGCCGGCAACTGGTAGCTGCCAGGCGGAAAGCGTTTGTCGCGCGGCGGGAACGTGGCCGGGCGGCTCCAGGAGTTTTCCTTGTCGACCATTCGACCGTGGAAGATTTTGCCCGCGTAAACCGTCTCGTAGCCGTACTGCCGAAAGTACTGCGGCAGCGTCACCACGTCGGGACGCGTGTGGCGGAAGTAAGTTACGTTGTCGGTCACACGGAGCGAGTCGGGCCGCATTCCTGTGAGCAAGCTTGCCCGCGAGGGACTGCAAATGGCTTGCTGGCAGTATGCCCGGCGGAACAGTACGCCCTGGGCGGCAAGCCGGTCAATGTTCGGCGAACGGACCAGCCGGTTGCCATAACAGCCAAGCTCCGGGCGCAAATCGTCCACGGCTATAAAGAGCACATTGGGACGGTCGGCAACGTCGGCTGCAAAGGCCGCAATTCCGGCCACATATGCGGCACCGAGCACGACGGCCGGCAGCACGACCAAGAGCTTTCTTGCGTTCAGCACGCTCTGATCCTCTCATGAATCGGCATCAACGGGCACACTTACCGTGTTCCCGCCCAGGTCATAGGAAGGATCGTCACCGGGATCCCGGGTCT
>CAZGYL010000384.1:0-5384 GCA_964529985.1 uncultured Planctomycetia bacterium
TCAAGAGTATGTAAACAAGCTCTTCGGCCACAAGTTCCGGATTGACGTTTCCTTTGAGGTCTTCCGCCGCCTGAAGTACCTCTTCGCAAGCTGTCAAAAGAGCAACGGAATCGGCCCCTTCAAAAACGGAAGGACCTTCTTTTTCGGTTTTCCCGGCCGGAAAAGATTTGTGGATTTGGTGCAGGATAAGTTCAATGAGCGCGGCCATGTGCTCCCTTTTGTCCTTGCCCGGAAGAGCAGAGCAAAGCCCGGTGAGGTCCGCCGCTTGGAGTTCCTGCGGGTCTGCCAAGACCTCCAGGATTTCGGGCGCCTCGGGTGGTTTGGGCCCCGCGCTTCCTACAAAGAGGGGCAGGCGGTGGCAGCGGGAAAGAATGGTGGGAAGGAGGTTTGAAGGCCTCCCTGTGGTCATTATATAGGTTGTGATGCCTGCAGGTTCCTCAAGGATTTTCAGAAACGCGTTTGCAGCAGGCACAGTGAGGCGCTCGACCTGCGGGATGAAAACCACCCGCAAGCCTTCAAACGCAATACTTAGTTTTTCGGCAAGCTCGCGCACCTGATCGATTTCCAGGTACGTGCTCTCAGCAGGCAGGGCCACAAACCCCGGATAGGTACCGAGAGCAATGCTGCGGCAGACGGAACAAGCGCCGCACGGACCTCCGTGCTCTTGCGGTCCTTCCCGGCACAGCAGACTTTGAGCAAGCAGACGGGCGGTTTCATCCCGCTTCTCTGTTTCAGGCCCCCAGAGAAGGTAAGCGTGGGCAAGCCTGTTCTCGCGGTATGCCCGCGCGAAATAGGTCCTCAGGAAGGCTTCGCTCATTGCGGCTTTCGCTGCGCAGGTAACTTGAGAAGTTCCCTTACCCGCTGCCAAACAGCTTCTCCAATCTCCTGCGGCGGCCTTGTACCGTCAAGAAGGAGAGTTGTTTCCGCTGCTCCGGCAGCTTGAGTCAGAAAAGCTTCCCGCACCCTAAGCAGGTAGTCTTCACTTCGGGATTCGATTCTGTCAGGCGCCCCTGTATGGCGCTTCGCGGCTTCGGCAAGCGGGATATCCAGAAGGATCACAAGATCGGGTTCGCGCCCGGCAACCGCGAACAGGCACAGTTTCCGGGTTTGCTCCACACCGATCCCCAATCCCGCCCCCTGATACGCTACTGAAGACCAGAAGCAGCGGTCTGAAACAACGACAAGCCCCTTCTCAAGGTCCGGGAGAACTTGCCTGCGGTAGAGATCTGCTCTGGCCGCCAGGTAAAGGAGGAGCTCTGTCTCAGGGACCAACTGATATTGGGTCGCGTGGAGGAGCACGGACCTGACGGCTTCTGCAACGGGCGTTGAACCAGGCTCGCGCACAAGTGTGTGCTGTATGCCGGTTTCCTTAAGCCGGTTACAAAGTAATTCCGCCTGGGTGCTCTTACCGCAGCCGTCGATTCCTTCGAATGCAATGAGAAAACCGCTGCGCCGTTCCATAATCCGCAGATCCTATCGGGTTTGCCGGCGCAGCACAACAAGTGTAATGTCGTCCGACTGCGGCGCTTTGCCCCTGTGGGCGGCCACGTCGGCCATGACCCTGTCAGCCAACTGCTCGACCTGAAGAGACCTGCTCGCGGAGACTATTTTTGCAAGCCTGTCAACACCGTACTCCCGGCGTTCCTCGTTCATGGCCTCCACAATCCCGTCGCTGTACAGCACAAGAGTGTCGCCGGGCTCGAGGTGAAGGACCCGTTCAGGCAGACTCTGTCTCCCGAATCCGGCCCGGAGCCCGAGGGCCACCCCCTGTACCTGGCATGCCTCAACCCTGCCCTCGCGGCCACGTAGAAGAAGCGGAGGATTATGGCCGGCGCGCACGACTCTCACATCACCGCTTCCCTCTTCAAAGCGGAGGTAAACCATGCTCACAAACATGCCGCCTTTAAGATCGGGGGTCAAAACTTCGTCCACCAAAGCCAGGGTGCCGGAAGGCCCTCCGCCGGCGCGCGTTGCAAGGCGAAGCAGGCACCGGGTCATGCTCATGATCAGAGCCGCAGGAACCCCCTTGCCCGAGACGTCCGCAACCGCCAGGCCCCATGCACCGTCCCCGAGCTCAATCACATCGTAGTAGTCACCGCCTACAACTTTTGCAGGCACCCAGCGTGCTGCAATCGCCCATGTGTGCAGCCGGGGCAACTTTTCGGGAAGGAGGCCTTTCTGGATCCGCCGCGCGATTCCAAGCTCCTTTTCCATTGCCCGCTGGGCGGCTTTGCGCTCCTGCATTTCTTTAAGGCTTGCCACCATGTGGTTGAAAGTGCGCGCCAGATCGCCGACCTCATCGGCGGTGCTCACGCTGCTGCGGCGGTCAAGATCGCCGGTGCTCACAGCACGCATGTCGGCTGCAAGTTGCTTGATCGGCCGGGCAAGCAGTTGGCCCAGAAGCAGGGAGGCTATGATTGCAAGAAGCGCGCCCAAGAGCATATTACCGAGCACCCCGCGCCACAGGCGCTCCCTTGCTGCTTTGAGTTCCTCCGCTGAAAGGTAAACGACGACCCGGCCTACCGTGCGTGCGTTTCGCACGATCGGGGCGGAGAAACTGCGCACCGGTCGCCCGCTTTGCTCCCCTTCAACAACCGTTACGCCCGAGTCCTTTGCGTAGGGCACGTCGAGAACGCGCAATTCTTTCCAACTGAAGCTGGCCTTACCGCTCAGCGAGGCGTAGAAGGTGTTTTTCTTTCGGGTGGAAAGGATCACGATGTCGAGAATCTCTCTCCCCGCTTCCGTCCGCGCATGCTCCCTCAGGCGGGCTTCGACCATTCGGCGCCCTGCATCGAGCCCGGCTTGGTCCACTTCAACCAAATCACCTTTCTCGTCCGTCTTGATCCAAAAGGTGGGAATGAAAAGAGCAAGCTGCCTGACGAATCTTACGCCGTTTCGGTTCGTCAAATCATCAAGCCGCCTGCTGAGCGCCGTGTAATCGCGCATGCCCTGCCACAGGCACGCACCGACGGTAAGGATCACCAAGACACCCACCAGTTTGAGGGCGAAAGGCTTGCGCAGCCGGAAACGGCGCTGCTCCGAACGGAGGGCTTTCCCGGTGCTCCTTTCAGGCACGGCTTCAAACTCCCGGAATTTCGGTCAAGTTCCGCTACTCAGCTTCCGGTAAGCACCGCCACCCAGTGCCCCGCACCAGGTGCGTTGATCTTAACGACGCGGCCGCCGGACACGCTCGAGCGCGGCCCCCATTTTGCCGCCTTCACGTTGATCCACCGCAGGGTGAAAGGCCCCGCATGACCGCCCAGATCAAGTCCGACCGATCCGCCGTTTGTGAAGTAAAGCACATAAGCGCGTCCGGGGGAAGCAGCAAGATATGCTTCGTCCGGCTTGCGATCGGAGAGAAGCTCAAGCGCAGGTTCCACGTCCCAAAATTTCACCAGGCTCTCAGCAAGGCGGGCCGCACGGATTGAATTTGCAGCAGGAGGGCTGATGCCCAGTCCGGAGGGCGGCCTGTGAAAACGGCACGAAGCGGCCCCGCCGATAAGGTGGCGCCACCACCTGCGCAGCCCGTTCTCAGAGTTTCCGAAGCGCCCGGTATCCGCTCCATAGGTCTTGATCGTATTTATGGGCCGCGGCTTTCGGGAGATTCTGCGGCGGACCCATTGAAAGTTGTCCCAGTGGACTTGGCCCTTCATGTGGTTGTTCTGGGATACGTCAATGAAATCGTACAGCTCGGGGTGATCGATCGTTCTGCGGTGTTGAGCGGTCTTGATGTTCCAGTCATCCCACATTTCGGTTATGCAGATACGCTTGCCCGCCTCTGAAGCACGCTTTTTCAGATAGCGGGCCCAATAAGCCGCCCAGGCCTCCTCGCCGCTCGTTTCGTTATCGATGCAGTAAAGCACGTGATCGTATTTCAAAGCATGGGAAAGAAGTTTGTCGACGAAACGTTGCTGGTACTTAAGTACGACGCGGTTGTTACGCTGAAGCGGGGTTGTGAAGAAGAAAGGCTGCTTGTTTGCACCGGGGTGCTCGGGATACCTGGGCCTGAAGCCGGATTCCTTGTACGTGTAGTTGATGTTGTTCTTTGGGTTGTAAGGACTGCGTTGCCAGTTGTCCGCTCCCCGCGAATCCGTGTAATCGAATCTGTCCCAAACCTCTATTTGCACGAATATCCGGCGTTCGGCGGTCCAGCGGAGCATATTCTCGAAGCGCCTCCAGTATTCGTCGTTCCACTTATCAAGATCGTACTTACCGTTGGGAAGGCGTTTGAAAGGGTGGACTTCAAATCCCTTATCAAGGCGGTCGCTCATTGTATTACGTATATAATTCGCGCCGATCCGCTTGATCTTATCGAGCTCTTCGCGGAGCGTGGGGATCTGGAACAGGTTGTCATCCGAGCTTCCCCCTAAAAGCAGAACAGGCTTCCCGTGGTACTGCCAGTACCGCGGATTCTTGGAGTAAGGCTGAATGGGGGAAGAGCCCGCTTGAGCAGCGGCATATGAAAGGATCGCGAAAAAGAAGCCCGGCAGCAAAGAAGACGAACTCAGATGCCGCATCAGAACCTCCTTCTATAGAGCGTTTCAGCTCCATGCTCTCAGAGAAATATTCTACGTGTTTTTCCCTTGGTTTCCCAGGGCGGATGGTTTTGTGATCAGATCCGAGGCGAGTTTGCAATACCAGTCTATGGCGCCCGTCCGCCGGGGCGTGTACTATGTGATTCGAGGTGGAGGCCCCTTGCGGGCCTGGTGAAGTTTTCCTTTGTTGTGTACGCGGCCTGCCGCTTGTGAGGTGATTACGGTGAAAGCATACGCTTCTTTCTTGACGTTGTTTCTTGCGTCCTTGTTGCATGGTGGAGTTTCCGAGCGCGTCCGTTTTGTTCCCCACCGCATCGGTTGCTTTCGGAACGAAGTGTGCGGGATCGGGGATTTCAACAACGACGGGAGACTTGATGTCGTCTCCGGGCCTATTCTCTACTTGGCCCCCCGCTGGGAGGCGAGAGTCGTAAGGACCATACGGGGAGGAGTTGATGCCGAAGGCAAGGGTTACTGGTGGGACTTTATGAATGCGCCGCTTGATGTGGACGGCGATGGGCTTTTGGATCTTGTGACCTGTTCCTGGCACGGAATGAGTATCGAGTGGTATCGCAACACGGGTAAGGAAGGAGGGGAGTGGCCGCGTACCCTTGTAGAGAAAAACGGCCACTTCGAGCACGGTGACCTCTGGGATTTGGATGGGGATGGAAAACGGGATGAAATTCTGCCGGCGGTTCAAGGGACTTGGTGGTACGAAGTCGGAAAGCTGCCGGACGTAAAATGCGGGCTTCGCAAATACATGGTTTCAACCAAGCGGCACGAATGGGGCGTCGGGGCGGGAGATGTAAACGGAGATGGTTGGAATGACTTATTGATGGGACATCCAAACAT
>CAZGYL010000385.1:0-5382 GCA_964529985.1 uncultured Planctomycetia bacterium
AGATTTGGGGAAGGGGGGGATGCGCCCGCTAATGCGGGCACCCAGCGTCCAAGGGGTGTCTACGAATTACGCACGGTCATATAGTTTCCTCGGTAAGCGAGCGGGCTACGCTCACCGTTTACAATGCGGCCTCGAGCGCAAAAACACTGAGGATTATGCTGGTTATCGCTCTAATAGGGATGCCCCTTGTTCTCACTTACACGACGTTCGTTTACTGGACTTTCCGAGGTAAAGTGCGGTTGACGGAATTCAGCTATTGACGGGCCCGAACCTTTGCCCCGCGCCGGCCGCTCCTCCCGAGATTACTCGATACCGACAAACACCTTTATGTACTGGAGGCGCTCGTAGGCTTCCTGCTGTGCACCGGGTTCCTGCCGCAGCTTACCCCGGAACTGGTCGAGCGATTCGAAACCGTGCTCCTTCATCCACTGCTTAAGGCCTTCGGTGAGCGTCCCGAGGTGGCTTACCTGCTTGAGGTACAAGGCGGAGCAGACCTGAACGGCCGCCGCCCCGGCAAGGAGCAACTTTACAACTCCTTCAGCGTCGTGCACGCCGGTTGAGCCTGCAAGATCGCAATCCAGTTGGCCTGACAGGACCGCAATCCAGCGAAGCGGAAGGTAGATCTCTTCAGGGGAGCTGAAGCGGTAGCCGGGAGCCAAGCTGAGGCTTCGGGTATCAACGTCAAGCTGATAAAAGCGGTTGAAAAGAACCAATCCACGCGCCCCGCGCCGCACAAGTTCAGCTGCAAAATGCGGCAGTGCGGAAAAGTAAGGGCCGATTTTGACGGCAAAAGGAATGGTCAGATTCTCAGCTATGCTTTCTACGATCTTGTAATACCTGTCCTCAATCGCTTTGGCATCCATGGAGGGAGCCGTCGGCATAAAGGCGGCGTTTACTTCCAGCGCATCGGCCCCCGCAGCCGCTATCTGGGAAGCATACTCAACCCAGCGAAGCGGGGTCACGCAATTGAGGCTTGCAATCACAGGGATCGAAACCGAGCGCTTCGCCTCCTCGATCAGCCGCAGATAATCGCGGGGGCCGAGCCTCATAGCCAGCGTGTTCAGGTATTCATACGCTTCGGTATGTCCGGTCCCGGAGCTTTCCCGCGTAAGCGATTCGGCCTCAAGGGCGAGCTGCTCTTCGAAAAGGGATTTCAGTACGACCGCTCCGGCCCCTGCGTCGGCCGAGCGTTTTACGCCGTCAACCGTTTTGTGGAGGCTGCAGCTCCCTGCAATAAGCGGGTTGGCCAGATCCAGCCCGAGGTATCGTGTTCTCAGATCAGCCACTGCAGTGTTCCTTTCAAACGGCGGCAATCCCTCGCGGATATGCCGTCCTCCGCCCTCCTCAGGACGAAGGGCTTTGCTCGTCCAAGCAGTCGATCACATTTTTCAGAAAGTATACCATGAGGCCGCGGTTCTCCTCGCGGACCAGAGGCTCTTCATCCGGCTCATGTTCCAGCACCGCCTCGATTGCGTACTTGAGGACTTCGATTTGGTTGTAGTTTTCGAAGATCAACTGCACCGCTCGGTCGAAGTCCCCATCGCACTCCGACTCCAGGTACTGGAGCATGGCCAGGTTGCGCGCTTCCACCGCCTCAAGTGTTTCCTCGGAAACGGGCTCCAGGCAGCCGCCCGCCCGCATGATCTGCCATATGACAATTCCTACGTAAAGCAGGATCTCACGCTCGTCTTCGTTGAAATTGTCCATTCCGGAAGCGAGGAGGTACGCCAAAACCGCCGGTTGCTCTTCGCTCATACTGTGGACGAGGGCGGGAGCCTCCGAGGGACTCATTGAGCCGATCCGGCGCCAAGTCTTATCGACTATTTCACGGGGGATTCTTTTCATGGCTTCTTTTCCATAAACATGCCGATTCCCTCACAGCGCTGGCTCCCTTATAGCACACAGAAACGTAGGCGGCCAGATCTTGAACCGGACCCGCACGCGGCCTTTCTACTTCGGCTGTTTCCGTTTTGTTGAGCGCAGGAGCCGGAATTCCCATATCGTCGGCCCGTCGGTTGCCTTTCCGATGAGAAGCCGCACGTAGCGCGCGCGGAATGGTTTGACCAGCAGGAGGGCGTTGGTGCCTATAGTGGTTCCCTTATAAGCGGATTTCCAGCTTTCTCCCTCAGTGAGCCTGTACTGAATCTGAAACGACCGTACTCTATCGAACGCTTCGCTGATCTCAACCCGATCGATCTCCTCCGTGCGGCCCAAGTCAACCTCGAGCCAAGCTTGGTGCACCCCGCCGTCGGTGGCCCACCGGGTGTGCGGGTCCCCATCGACCGCTTTGTCTGGACCGTATTGAGACATTCGGTGATAGACATTGGAAGCCCGGGCTCTCTTACCCTCGGCCAGAGATTCCGATTGGAGGGATACCGGCTTTATCTCCGCAGCGGATCTGTCCAATTCAAGGACGATCACGGTATCCAAGTCATTGCACTTTTCAGCAGGCACCTTGAGCTCCGTTCCCTCCTGATCCTTACGCACCTCGACCTTTGTACCGTCCCACAACCGGGCGCTTTTGATCCGAGCTCCTACCTCAGGCAGCCGGATGCCTTCAGAAGCAGCGGCACGATCAAGAACATGGAGATAAACGGTAGATCCGCGGAACGTGCTTGCTCCCCAAGGCCCCGGTTTGAAAGGGCCTCCTCTTGTCTTGTAGATCGAGGGCCCGTAAGTGCGCAGCCACTCTCCTATTTGGCGCAGGCGTTCCACCTGACGCGGCTCGATCTCACCGGTCGGCATGGGGCCTACGTTCAGGAGCAAATTGCCGTCACCACCTGCACACCGGACCAGGATATCGATACATTGTTTAAGGCTCTTGATCCTGTCTTTCGGCTTCCATGCCCACTGAGTGCCCAGCGTGATACAGGACTCCCAAGGCCGTCCGCGCTGGAAGCGCCCGATCCGCTGTTCCGGCGTATCGAAGTCGCACGGCAGCCCGAGGCGGTTGTTTATCAATATGCCCGGCTGCAGCTTTCGTATCATGCGCACAAGGCGCGGGGCGTCCCAGTCTTCGGGTTTGCCTCCCAAACCGTCGAACCACAAGATCGAGACCCGCCCGTACTTCGTACAGAGCTCGCGCACCTGCCCGTGCATGTAGCGAATGTAGTTGCTGTGGCGCTCGGTCCGGTAGTCGGGGTGGTGCCAGTCGGGCGGAGAGTAATAGAATCCCAGTCTTATGCCCCCGCGGTGGCATGCGTCGGCCAGCTCAGCCGTTATATCCCGGCCGAACGGCGATCGGGTGATCTTGTATTCGGTGAGGGCGGAGTCGAACATGCAGAAGCCGTCATGGTGCTTTGTTGTAAAGACCAGATAGCGCATGCCGGCATCGCGCGCTATCGAGACCCATTGGTCCGCGTTGAACTTGACGGGATTGAAGCGCTTGTAGAGGTTGTCGTAGATCTCAACGGGTATCTGGCCGCGGCCGCGCCTTCCCCGGCGCTCCCCGCCCCGGGACCAACCGATCTCTGTGCCTACAAGACTTACAGGTCCCCAATGAATAAAGAGACCGAACTTGGCGTCGCGCCACCAGGCAAGGTCCTGAGGCGAGGCATTGGGTACCGGGAGTGCGCCCCGCGCTTGCGGGCCGCAGAGCAACGCCGCTGCAAGTAGGATCAGCCGGAAGCATGATCGTCTGTACGCCGTTTGCATGTTTTTCTCCTTTCTTACGCGGTCATATTCACCATGTTACGCCAATCGGAGTTTTCCGCGCGAGGCTCCGTTTCAGTCGCAGGGGAGGGGATCGCTTGTTACGTCGGGTCCTTTTTGGGGAAACGGAGGAGGAGGTTCGGCTCCGCCTGCGAAAAGATACGCAAGCAGATAGATCGCATCGGCCATATCGACGCTCCCCGAGTCATTGGTGTCCAGAGCGTCGAGGCATTCGAATCGGCTTCCGGCGAAGAGGTACGAAAGGATCGAAGTGGCGTCGGCCAAATCCACCTCTCCGTTTCCGTTGGCATCACCTCGTATGAAATTTCGGCCCACATAGGTGAAGTACCAATTCCCGGAAGCTTCGATTCGCGCGGGCTGGACATTGACGACCCTGATCTTCACTTTCCCCGCACCCGGCGGAGTAACCACTTCAAGGAGCGTATCTTCGCCGGTCGGACGCCTGACCTCCAGAGCCTTCTTCGTTCCGAAGTAAACTTCCACACCGTCGAAGAAGTAGCGCCCCGCAATGCTTATGGTTTCGCCCCCGGCCGAGCTTCCCCGCGCTGGCCATACGTATAAAATCTGGGGAACAGGCGCCTTTATGCGCAGAAGTCTCCCGGCTCGTGAACCGTAGCCGGTTTCTGCATCGCGGCAGAACAGGATCGGGGTTCCGAGGCACTCGGGCCTGAAGGGCACTTTAACCACCACGCGGGAGGAGGAGTAAAATTCCTCCACAGGAGAGTCGACCGTTCCAAAGGTGAAAATCGTAAGCGGATCGAAACGGATCCCGGTGAACTCAACTGTGGTCTCCGGTGTTAGAATGACCGTTGAAGGGCGCACCGAGCTGATCCACGGCGTTGTTATTTCAGGGAACGAAAAGAGTGTCGAGCCTGTAAGATCCTGCATGAAATAAGTGTTACGGTTCCGAGCGAAATTCCGCATTGCATCTACGTTTTGAAGCCATTTTTCATAGCTTCCGTTACCTCCCGAAACCGTCACCTCTTTTGGGATGTCCGGGGCGATCTCTTCAGCCAGGAGATTTATTCGTACGGTCACATTGTAAGGATCCAGCACGGTGCGGACGTAGTAGTCCGCTTGGTGAATGAAGTACTCGCGGTAGTGCGCGTTTGCAAGAAGCGCTTGGAGGGTGTCCCTCAAATACCCGTTCCTGGTGAACACAAAGGAGAAGGTGTCTGCGGTGTAACCCTGAGGGATCAAGCCTATTCCGAATTCGGCATCCCACGACAGGAAAATCCATTTCCCGTCCGGTCTCCGCGGCCGGGCGGCGTACCAGTTGTTGTGAGGCCAGTCGTGGTTCTGAGCCCATATGTTGAGGATCATGTATGAGGTGAAGTTTTCGATATCCAACATCTTAAGCGCCTGGTAGTAGTTGCCGTCGTAGGACATATCATTTTGGGTTACGAAGTCGTGCAGCTTCCTCCATTCGTCGATGGTGCCGTCGAGGACGTCGTTTCCCGTCTTTATTACGTCCCATTCCTTATCCGGCAGGTACGAGGAGAGGAATTCGTAATCCATGCGCTCAACGACGTTGTATATTCCCCGGTAGCGCATGTTGACGAAAAGGTTGTACCAGGCGCCGTGGGAGGCAAGCTGTCCCATTTGAGCATGCAGCTCTCTTATGAGCTGGTCCCGGATATAGGCCGCCCTGCCGTTTGTGCGGAAACAGTCGTTGAAATTCGATCGCAGAACCAGCTTGTCAAAAACCTG
>CAZGYL010000386.1:0-5373 GCA_964529985.1 uncultured Planctomycetia bacterium
CTGAGCCCGAGCTCTCCTATTTGGTTATCGAACCGCAGGGCGCGTAGAGTTCATAGAGACCCGCTCGCCGTTCAGGCGGGCGTTTCGGAACCGCAAAAGGCTTTCAAGGCGGTCCATGATCTCATCGATCGCTTGCGCCGGGTTATCCATCTGAAAGACCCTTGACTCTGTCGCCAACTGAGCTCTTAGCGCTCAGAGCCAGAACCGGTTTCCGGATCCCGGATCTTCTCATGCTTTCGATCACACTCAGCCCGTTGAGTACAGGAAGCATAATATCGATTATTGCTGCGTCGTACACCACTGAGGGTACAGGATGAAGCCCTGTCTCACCGTCCGAAGCCTGATCCGCAGCAACCCTGCTGCCCTTGTTCTCCTGAGCAGCTCGGTTAGAATGAAGGGGTTGCAGTTTCAAGCAGAGGTGAAGGAGGTATCACCTTTTTCTGCATGCACGAGAACTTTGGTTCATCTTAGGAGAACGGCAGTCATGAAAAAGCAGGAAGGTACTTCACGTCGGTCTTTTCTGAAGGATGCAGCGCGCGTGGGCGCTGCGACAGCGTTACTTGATCAATTGGCTCCCGGCCTCTATGCCGGCGAAGACAACACCATTCGCCTTGCGCTTATAGGGTGCGGAGGCCGCGGCACGGGCGCGGTTCGGGACGCTTTCGCAGTAAAGCACGGACCTGTAAAGCTTGTCGCAATGGCCGACATTTTCGAAAACAGGCTCACCTCAAGCTACAACAGCCTCAAGCGGCACCGGCCGGATTTGGTCGATGTGCCCAAGGAACGCCGTTTCTTGGGTTTCGATGCGTATAAGCACGCGATGGATTGCCTGAAGTCCGGCGATGTGGCGATCCTCACCACACCGCCCGCCTTCAGATGGGTTCACTTCACTTACGCGATTCAAAAGGGTCTGAACGTCTTCATGGAAAAACCTGTCACGGTGGACGGTCCTACAAGCCGCCGGATGTTCGAGCTTGCGAAACAGTCGGTGGCCAAGAACCTCAAGGTCGGAGTAGGACTTATGTCCCGGCACAGCCGGGCGTTGCAGCAACTGGCCGAGAAAATCCGCGAGGGTGAACTGGGCGAAATCGTTTTCATGCGGGGATACCGCATGCACGGTCCGATCGGTTACTTCGCTTCTCTTCCCAAGCCGCCCGGAATAAGCCACCTGCTTTATCAGGTAAAGCGGTTTCACAGCTTTATTTGGGCAAGTGGTGGTTGTTTCAGCGATTTTTACATCCACATAATCGATCACCTTTGCTGGATGAAGGGGATGTGGCCGGTAAAGGCGCTCGGTTTGGGAGGCAGGCATTACCGTTTCAGCCCGGACGGCCGCCGTTACGTAGACCAAAATTTCGATGTGTATTCAATTGAGTACACATTCCCTGACGGAACCAAGTTTGTCATGGACGGACGGTGCATGAACGGTTGCACCCCGGTTTATTGCAGTTTCGCTCACGGCACCAAAGGGGTAGCGGTTGTCTCAAAGAGCGGCGACTGCGGAATGCCCTCGATAATTTATTCGGGACAGCTGCCTGACCGATCCAAGGTGCGCTGGCAGTCCAAGGTCCCACCCGGCGAGAACAACCCGTATCGCAACGAATGGAACGACCTGGTGGATGCGATTCGTAACAACAAGCCTTACAACGAGGCCGAGCGCGGAGTCAAAGCGAGCCTTGTGACAAGCATGGGGCGCATGTCCGCCCACACGGGCCAGGAGATCACCTACGAGCAGATTCTCAACAGCAAGCACGAAATGGCTCCGGGCCTTGATAAGCTTACAATGGACTCGCCCCCACCGCTTAAGCCTCTTCCAGACGGAACTTATCCGGTCCCGCAGCCCGGGATCATAAAGGACAGGGAGTACTGAAGAACGCGGAAAAGTCCGAGTACGGCCGGGCGCATCGCCGTCCGGCCGTTTTTCTTTCCCCCGCACGCTTCCCGGAGCCTCGAAGTTCTCAAAAAGCCCGGCGGCTTTTTACTTGAAAAGATCGAAGCGCCTTCTGTTCAAACCGACGATAGGCCGGCCTCCGGGTTTAGGGAAAACCTGTTTGTGCAATCCGGTTTTGCCGGCTCCCTAAGGAACGCCGCCTCCATAAAAGTTGCAGGTCAGATTGTCGGGGGTCGGGTCTTCCTGAAGCTCACCCGGCTTCGTACCCGGAGGCAGCGGCCCGTTTGCAAAAAGGTATCCCAACAAAGTGATGGGATCGGCAATATCCAGCATGCCGTCATCATTGACGTCGAATGCATCTTCGCAGCTCGGCTCCCCTCCCTCGCTGAAAAGATAGGCAAGTATGGTGACGGCATCGGCGATATCCAAGGCGCTGTCGTTGTTTGCGTCGCCCCGCACGAAGACCCCTGCCGTACAAAGGCTGAAAATCACCCTCGATTGGTGAGGAACGAAGTTTTCCGCCACAACCGTCACCGTGCCCTGCTCTCCTTTCTCGAAATCCCCGGTCGAGAACAGCGCTCTTCCGTTAAGATCGGTGAAATTCAACGCGAATTGTCCCTTCGACCCGGTCAGACACACTCTTGCATTTACAACCGGCGTGCCCGCCCTGTCCTTAACCAACACAGTGAGAGTGTCCGGAGGAAGCAGGCACCGAGGGTGATCTACCACAAGGAAAGAAGGCGGCGCCGTCCATATGGCAAGCTCAGGATCTCCCATGAGATTCAAAGCGAACTGAGCCCAAACATGGGCCGAAGTATCCGCAAGAAACGCTTTTGCGTTGTGAAGCTTCCCCAGGTTTTTAAAAAAGCTCAGTTTCTTCCAAAACTCCCGTTCCAAGTCATCGCCGCTTCCAACCCAACTGAAGCGCGCATTGCCCACGTAACCCACCGCACCGCCAATGGGATTCCTCACAAAAATCTCACCCACCGCGTCATCATCGTCAAAGCGGCAGGTGGAACATGACTCTGCGTAGACGATCCCCCCGAGAACTCCGTTTGTGAGCTCACCTACATAATCCCTGCTTACTCCGGCGCACCCGCTCGGATTCCCATGCCCCGAAAGGCTCACCGCGTTGTACCCCGCCTCAAGCTCAGCTGCCATAGCCGCAGTGGAGAGCTCAAAAAGATCAGGGGCGGGATAATCAGGCGTATCTTCCCAATCGGAATAATACCGTTTGCGCGCGGAGAGACCAGGCGCCACCGTGCTTAAGATGTCTTTTACCTGTTCTTTCTCCACCACCGCGCTGTCAGGCTCCATGCTGTCGAAAAAGAATCTTGCAGGATTGATCCTCGCAGCGGGCCCGCGGACAAGTACGTACCGGGTCGGGATCGGAATCTCTATTTCGTAAAAAATCAAGTTTATGTAGATCTCCGAGCGGACAGCGTATGAATCGCTGGTGCAGAAGCAGTATCCGAGATTCCCCGAACTCGCGTTTCGATCATAGGGTATATACCAGTAGTTGCCCGGCGCGTTATACCCCACCAGATCGTATTCGGCGGGCGAAACCGCGCTCTTGAAGTGGCACTTGCTGCGGGAAGTTCCTGCGGAATAGAAGTACCGGTTCACAACAGGTGGATCCGCCGCCCCCTCTTTCACCGATAGTCCGCTCCAGTTCGAGGCTCCTAACAGAAGCTTCCTCACAAAGCTCGCGCGCAACCCCTGGTACTTCTCATAGGCAAGAACTTTATCGACGAAGGCAGCAGCCTCTTCACCGCTTTCAACCGGCGCCCGGCCTACAGCCAGGTTTGGCCAATAAGAGACCCCGTCGATCGGAGTAGTCCCGCTGTACTGGCCGTAAATGCCGTTGTCGTTTCCGTCCCAGTCGTGCAGTCCCGGTCGGTCGTAGTACGGCGAAACAAGGCTCGCATAATACAGGTCCGTCGGAATGGTGTTGCAGTCCCGGACCACATAGAAGCTGGTGCCCTGAAGATCGGCTGCAGGGCCGAAAAGTCGGATATATGAGGTAACATACCACGCTGAAGCGCTGTAGGTGTCATCCCTTACGAACTCCCAGCCGGGCTTGGTTGTGCCGGGATTTGAGACCCGCTTGAAAACACATCCCGTTTTGACCGAAACGATCTCCGAATTCAGCCCGATATTCCCCTTCTGGTGAATGCGGACCAAATTATGTGTCGCGTCGTAATAGCAACGAGCTTCCCCAGGTTGTGACTCCTCCACAGAGAAAATGTAATGGCTTGCATTCCCGACATTGCCCACAACCCGGCGGGGAGGGATGACCGACACGTCACCGCCGAGAAGCAACCAATAAGTCTGCCACCTGTTGTAGGCATGTTTGAGAAAATTCCGGAGCACCTCTTGAAGATCGCGCGTCCCCGGCGGATCGAATACGCCGTAGCGGTGATTCACGATATCGGTGATGGTAACAACCCTCGCCTTGAGGCCCTTTTCGCGTTTCCATTGGGCGAGGCGTTCGAACTGAGCGATCATGTCGCCCTCAAGCTCCGCACCCGGGGTCATATTCTCATTCCAGCGCCTGTTGTCTGTTATGATCAGGTACCATGCTTCGTGTTGCTCGTAAAACGGCAATGGGGGAAGCGCTGCGATCGAATCGGCGTTTACGACCGAGGCCCTCAATTCTTGATTCTCAACTATCTGCCTGTAGGTGGGCCGCTTGATGTGTGGAGTGGTTCCGCCTTCAAAACGGATCTCAACAAACATGCTTCCCGTGAACTCGAGGACGGCCTCGCGCGGAAACCACTTGACAGGGAAAATATCCACCGTGAGCACATCAAAACCTCCCACAGTGAAACGATCACGGATCCGCACACTCTCAGGCGGCCAGCTTCGGTACTGAGCCAGCGACGGATCAGGTGCAATGAAGTGATCATCCGCTGGATAAAACAACTGCTCGCCGTTTTCATCGACAAACATCTCAGGCGGCGGTCTTACCTTCCGCCTCTTTCCACCCGGCTGATAGGCCTGCTGCCATTTCACAAGCGGGTGTCCTTCAAAGCGCCGCACCGCCGCCGATTTCGTTATAGGCCTGAAGATCTGCGCTCCTTTTGGAACCGCAACCCTGCAGGTCATGAAAGGGAGAACGGGAAAACCCGGTTCCGCGGAATGGGACATTCCACGCATATGAACCGAGGTCACCTTTGTCTGCTTCGGCGGGTAGTACGTCTCCTTCAGCGTGAGATCTTCCAGATTAAAGCGCTGCATGAAACGTACACCTTGAGCCCAAACGGCTCCACTGAAGCTCAACACCCACAAGCCCGCCATACACATTCTCAGGCGCCGCTCGACAGCCCGCCACAGACAGATCCGCCTTGCTTTCGTTCCCTTTCGCACGGGTTCACCTCCTTTTGCAAGTCAGCTTTCAAAAGAAAGAACGGACCAACCCTGCCGAGTGCGCCATGATTCAGGTCGGACCATGATAAAAAGCCGCGGAAACAAAGGAATTA
>CAZGYL010000387.1:0-1122 GCA_964529985.1 uncultured Planctomycetia bacterium
GGAAGCCGGCTTGCAACGGAACTGCAGGCTGTTGAAACCCTTATTCAGCAGCAACTTCAGACGGCCGATCCTTTTCTCGAGCCTGCAGCCAGGCACGTGTCCCAAAGCACAGGCAAGAGGTTGCGCCCGGCGGCGTTCCTGCTCATGGTCCGGCTTGTCGACGAACGCCCCAGTGTACCCCATTTCGTCACGGCCGCGGTCCTTGAGCTCTGCCACACAGCTTCTCTGCTTCACGACGACGTCCTGGACAATGCCACGGTGCGCCGGGGACGCCCGACCCTCCACACGGTGAGGGGAAACAGAGAAACAGTTCTTTTTGGAGATTACATCCTTGCAGGAGCCTTTCGACTGCTTGCGGAATTGGCAAGGCCGGAACTTGTGGCGATCATGGCGGAGCTTGTAAGCCGCGTCTGCGCAGGCGAGATCAGGCAATGGTCGCACCGCAGCTTCTCAATAACGGAGGAAGAGTACTTCTACGTCGTGCAGGCGAAGACCGCAAGCTTTTTCCGCTGCGCCGGGACTCTTACCGGAAGGCTGGCATGCCTGGGAAAAGAGCCGACCGAACGGCTCGAAAACTGGGGCACGGCCTTCGGTATCGCCTACCAAATCGTAGACGATCTGTACGACATTCTGTCCCCTCCCCAGGCAGATAAAAGCACCGGACTTGATGCACGCGTAGGCTTGCTTACCTTGCCCTGGATCAAGTTGCGTGACCGCTGCGGCATGGAAGCTTTGACGAAACGCTACTTCAAGTACCGCTCCGGTGGAAGCGGAAACTGGAGCCACGATGAGCTGCTCCACGAGGCGCTCTCCCAGAGCGCCGCAGAGGTGCAGCGGCTTCTTGAGGACGCCGCCGGGGCGCTCGAGCCTTTCCCGGCATCTGTTGCCAAGGAAACGCTTCTTCTCATGGGAGAAGAACTTAGCAGGAAAACCGGGCGCTTCCTCAAACACGCCTGAGTGCCGCAGGGGACGAAGGGACCGGGTTTACTTCATAGCCCCCTCGGTCCGGGGGCTTATAATAAGGAAACGGCCTCCTTGAGCCGACGAGATAAAGAGCCCTGTCTGACGCTGCGCCACTGGAGGAAATTCACTGTGCAGGGAAAGAACTCGATTCGTCTTGCC
>CAZGYL010000387.1:1132-5350 GCA_964529985.1 uncultured Planctomycetia bacterium
GCATGTACAGATTGCCTCCGTATACCTTTGCGGAGGTAAATCGCATAAAGTCCGAGAAGCGGCGCGCCGGGATCGACATTATCGATATGGCAATGGGAAACCCCACCGATCCCACCCCCGAGCCTATTGTAGAAAAACTCATTGAGGTTGTCCGCGATCCCCGCAACCACCGCTACTCGGTGGCGGCCGGCATCTACAATCTGCGCCGCGAGGTGGCTATCTACTACCGAAACCGCTACGGCGTTGAGCTCGAACCCGAGGAGGAGGTCGTTGCGACGATCGGGAGCAAGGAGGGCTTCAGCCACCTGTGTCTGGCGCTCTTGGGCCCCGGTGACACCGCCGTAGTCCCTACGCCGAGCTTTCCCATTCACACTTACGGGGTTGTGATTGCAGGGGCGAATATTATCGGCCTGCCGATTGCGGACGATGAGGAATTTCTCAGGCGCCTGGCCCAAACCTGTTCAACGATACTCCCTACCCCAAAAGCTCTTATGCTCAACTACCCGCACAATCCCACCGCCCATACGGTGGAACTGGATTTTTTCAAGGAAGTGGTGAAGATCGCGAAGCGTTACAACATGGCTGTGGTGCACGATTTCGCCTACGGCAGGACCACTTTCGATGGCTACAAGGCTCCGAGCTTCCTTGAAGTCCCCGGCGCCAAGGACATCGGCGTTGAGTTCTCCACCATGTCGAAACCCTTCAACATGGCGGGGTGGAGGATTGGTTTTTGCGTGGGCAACCGCGAGCTGATCCGGGGGCTGGCACTTATCAAGGGCTACTATGATTACGGAATATTCCAGGCCATTCAGATAGCTTCGATCATCGGACTGCGGGAGTGCCAGGACTACGTCGAGAAGCAGGCTCGAATTTATCAGGAACGCAGGGACGCGCTGCTACACGGCTTATCTCTGGGCGGGTGGCACATTGAGCCGCCGAGGGGCGGTATGTTTGTGTGGGCTCCCATACCGCCCGAATTCCGGCACATGGGTTCAGCGGAATTCGCCAGGCGCCTTATGGAGGAGGCCGAGGTTGCGGTTATACCGGGAATTGCTTTCGGACCTGAGGGAGAAGGCGCTGTACGCCTGGCCCTTGTTGAAAACGTCCAACGAATCCGGCAGGGAGCAAGGCAGATCCGCAGGGTTTTCAACAGGTGGCGCAGGGAAGGACTTGCTAGAAGCGGTGCGCTGAGCAGCGGGGCCTGAGAGCCCCAGGTGGAGCGGGGAGTGGAAACAACAAGCTTGGTGCCCGGACTCCTCTACTGGGCCTGCTTGGGTGCTTGTTTAATTCTTCTGGCTACTTTGGGAGTCGCGATCCGCCTTGGGTCTCTCTCAAGAGAGCTTCTGTCAGCGGGGCTCACAGCGGCAGGACTCTGCGTCGGCCTGGGGCTTTTTGTTGAGAATCGCTGGCAAGTGGAGGGCGTGCTTGCAGAAGCCCCCCGTCGGGAGGGCGATTCTTTGCGCCGAACTCGGCTCCTCCTGACCGATCCTCACTTTCTGAGCGCACTTGGAGTACAACCGCGCTTCGGTCCTTTTCTCCGCTCGGGTCTCAAGGTTGAGCAACATGGGGATAACGTGCGCCTGATCTACAACTGGTGGGGCTTGGGTGACTCCGAGCAGTTTCGTACAGCGCTCGATTTCGCAAAACGAGTCAAAGAAGTAATCGAAGGTGTACGTTTTGCTGCAGCTCTCAGTACAGCTCGGACTACAACCGACATAGCCCGCGTACTTTCCAAACGCCCTCCGGTTCTGCTCCGGCCCGTACGAGTGCTTCTGCGCCGGATCATTCCTGAACTTACAGACCGCTTTCCAGCGGCAAGGCCCCTTCTTGCTGAGCTCTTGAGGCGTACGGGCGGCTGATCAAGCTTCCGGGCGGGGAAGGTCTTTCAGCCCCCGGAGGCCGAAATGCTCCAAGAATTTCTTTGTGGTTCCATAGAGCAGTGCGCGGCCGAGGCCTTCCTCCCTGCCCACCACGCGTACCAAATCAAGCTCTATAAGGTGCTTTAGGACACCATCGCTCTGAACGCCTCTTACAGCTTCGATTCCCGCCTTGCTTATGGGCTGCTTGTAGGCAATAAGAGACAGGGTCTCAAGGGCTGCAGGAGAAAGCGTCAGAGTCCGCTTCCTGCCCAAAACCCGAGCCACGTAGTCGTAAAGTTCAACCTTTGTGGTGAGCCTGAAACCGCCGGCCACCTCGACCAGTTGAACTCCGGAACCTTCGCTTTCGTAACGCCGGCGCAGGCGCTCAAGTCCCGCTTGAATCTCGGTGCGGTCATAGAGCTGGCTGAGGCTTCTTGAGAGCTTGCCCGCAGGAATAGGATCAGCTGCAGCGAAAAGAACCGCTTCCAAAACCGCTTCAACAGGCTGCTTTGCGAGAGGAGGCCTTCCGGCTTCCTCACTCTGAGCTTTCTTTTTCCGCCGGGAAGAACGCCAGAGGGTAGCGTTCTTCCAGATCAGCCAAAACCTTTTGGACTTCCTCGGGCTCCGGTGGAAGAGATCTGATTTCTTCGCGCATCTTTTCCACGCAGGCTGAAAAAGGTTCAGGCGGGATTCTTTCCTCGACTTTGAAAACATGGTATCCGAACCCTTCTTCCCAAACCGGGTCGCTCACCTCGCCGGCCTTAAGGGAGAAGACTATCTCTTTGAGTCGCTGAGGGTGATCCTCCTGGTCGCCTATCCACCATTCGCCGCCGACGGCTTTCGGCGGCGATCCGTCCTCAGGTTCCAAGTACGGCCTCACCACTTCGGCCCAAGGCCGTCCGGCCCTAAGCTGCTCGCAAACCTCCGAAGCGTGCTTCTTCGCGTTTTTTTCGTCCTGTCCGGGAAATACCGGAAACGCGATTCTCCGCACTCGAACACGCTCCTGAGCATATGTGCGGCGATAATACTGCTGCAAAGCCGTCTCGTCCAGAGATCGATAGGAAACAACAACTTTTGAAAGAAGCAACTCACTTGCAGCCTCTGCGCGGAAAGTCTCAAGCAGTGCAGACTCACTGAAGAGTCCCTTGCTGCGAAGGTGCTCGGTAAGTGGATCTCCGGCGGTCTCCTTAAGCCAGCCCTCATACTTGCTGCGCGCAAGCTTTTCCACCTCTTCGTCACTTATCCGTATGTCACGTTCAGCCGCCGCAAGCGAAAGCAGCTCTTCGGTTGCGATCCCCCAGAGGATTTCCGGTGTCCCGAAACGCCTAAGCACCCGGCGATAGACCTCTCCTTCGGTAATGATACGGGGTCCGACCTTCATGACCGGGCGTTGGGGCCGGAAAGCCGAACCGGCCAAATCCGGTACCCGCACCGGCCTAGGTCCCCCCGCGCACCCCAGCACTCCAAGAAGAAGAAGAACTTTTTTCACGAGGAAGGCTCCATGCTGTCTACCTGCTCGTCCTGTGAGCTCCGATCCTCCGAGATCGGATCCCTGCGCTCATAATACTTCAGTATCTCAATAAGTTGCTGGTTGTCTATCAAGCCTTCCTCCAAAAGCACAAGGCCAAGAAGCCTCCTGGGCCTGCCGGAACGGGCGTCTTCCTGCTGGATCGCAAGAGCCCGCCTGACCTCCTCAGGAGTTACAAAGCCCAGTTTCACCGCCACCTGCCCGAATCTTTCCGCGGTTTCCGTAAGCTCTCGGGGCTTTTCAACCTGAAGAAACTCCCACTGGCTTTCAAGAATCGAACGGAGATCGCTCCGAAGCGGCTTCCAGCCCAGCTCTTTGCGCAGGCGCTGCGCATTGCCCACTCTCCATGCAGGGCTTTGCGGCGCGGCGGGCCCCTCGATGATCTCCGGAGCAACGGTTGTAACTTCCGCCGCTTCTTTCAGGACCGCCCTCACCGTGTGGGCGCGTCCCGAGCAGATGTTGTAAAGCCGAATGCCCGAGGCCTGTGGCTTTTCGAGCACGAGCCGCACTGCTTCGACTACATCAAGCACGTGGAGGTAATCCCTGGCGGCCGTGCCGTCCGGTGTCGGGTATTCGGTCCCCCATACTGTAAAGGGAACGTTCCCTCGTATCGCTTCCAAGCAACAAGGGATCACATGCCTTTCCGGCTTATGCCGTTCTCCTCTTCCGCCTGAAGGATCAGCGCCTGCAACGCCGAATAACCGAAGCACTGTAACCGCATACGAGCCGCAAGCTGCGTATGCCGAAAAAACGCGCTCGCAGGCAAGAGCACCTGCACTGCGAAGGCTCTCCGATTTTGCCGGTGCGTCTTCCGGGACGCCCTCAGGGCCT
>CAZGYL010000388.1:0-3972 GCA_964529985.1 uncultured Planctomycetia bacterium
CAAGGAGGTGCTCGCCGCACGGAAGGTTCGCTGTGGCGAATGTATTTTCTTTGCGGGGCGGAGACCACGGCCCTCCGTCGAGGCGTACCAAGTAGAGCAGATCTTCAGGCGGAGTCTGATCAAAACGGTCGCGGCCTCCCCAGGAAAGCCTTATCGGCTGGCCGGGCGGAAACTGCCTCGGGTTTGCAAGAGGAAAAAGACCCGGAGGATCGCTGTCGGTGAGCCTGAAGCAAAAAACACCACCTGCAGGGGCTCCCAGAAGCACGCCCTTCTCGTTCGGAAGCGGGATAAGAGGCCACGCACTGCTTATAAGCGGCTCTTCGCCGATTTCGTAGTTGTAAAACGCAGTGCCATCGAAACGGCTCAGCCCGCCCTGAGTGCCGAACCATACATCGCCACCCGGGGCGGAGGCGATCGACCAGACGTTCTCGTTACTGAGGCCCTCAGCGCTTCCGTAGTGGTACCACTTTCCTTTCAAATAACGGCTTACGCCGCCTCCCACCTGATAAGCAATCCATATCGATTCGTCGCTGCTTTGGGCTATATCCCACACCCGGTCAACTACAAGACCGTCCTCTTGCGTGAAGTAACGCACCTCTGCGGCTTCACTGTCGCTGAGCAGAACAAGGCCGCGATCGGTACCAAACCAAAGCGAGCCGTCGGATGCCGCTTCTACCGCAAGGACGCGGTCACTGAGAAGCCCCTGATCAGTACCGAATCGCCGCAAACTCCCGCCGTCGTAACACCAAGCACCGCCGAAGAGATCATCTTCAGCGGCAAGGAACCACAACCGGCCGAATTTGTCCTTTTCCACCCTTCTTATGTGCACCTCTTCGTAAGGAGGCGGCAGCCTGTAGCGACTCCAGTGTTTGCCGTCGATAACAAGCGCTCCCGCAAAGCCTGTGGCGCTTACAACCCAGATTCTCCCTTTACGGTCTTCAGCCAAACCGGTGCACGATCGAAGGGAAATGGATCCGGCCGGTGAAATTTCGAAAAACTGGTTTACGCCTGCGGCCCGTCTGAGCAGGCCGTTTTCGGTGGCCACCCATAACACCCCGTCGCGCGCGCGAAGCAGCGCTCGAACACGGTTCCGCCGCAGATCAAGCCCCAACGGCAGAGTTTCCCAGCGATTGCCTCGTGCATCAAAACGGGCGATACCGATCGCTCGAAGCGAGAGCCAAAGGGCCTGCCGGTCGTCCACTATCGCCGCAACAACGACAACCGATCCGGGCCATAAGCGCGGCACATACCGCCATTGTGCCTGGGGCCCGTAGCGGTAGAGTCCCCCTTCTTCGGTCGAAGCATACACCGCGCCGTCCGAATAGCCGGCAAGCGCAAGAACCGGCGTCTGCGGCCCGCCGGGCCCGGGGAGACGCCATTTCCCGTTTGCGCGCTGAACCAAAACCCACCCTCGCTCAGGGTGGTAAATGTTGGCCCAAAGCCTTACTCCTGCAGCAAGGAAAAGACCTCTGCAAGGCCGGCCGTCAAGCTCGACAGTGCGCAGATCAGGATCCCTGCGCCACCCCAGTCCTTCTTGGTAGAAAAGCCCTCTATCGGTACCTACCCACACAAGCTGGTCGGAGTCCACCGCAAGGGCCCAGATCCTGTTTGCAGGAACGGGCTCAACCGCTTGGAGCCTGTGAACGCGCGTTCCTTCAAGCCGGTGGAGATAGCCTCCGGAAAGGAAGTAAACCTGCCGGTCGGGGCTTGTGCCGACAAGAATGTGCCGCCCCCGGTAAACCTGCCTGAAAGCATCGCCGAGGCGAAACGCCCAGATCCCGCGATCGGTCGCAGCGAATATGATTCCGTTTTGGTCCTCGGTAAGAGTGGCAATGCTTTCGCGGGGGCCCAGAGGATCCCCGAAAGCGATTTCCTGCCACCTGTATCCGTCGTACTGAAAGACCCTCTTGCTGGAAGCCGCATAGTACAGGCCGATGCGGGCCTGGAAAAGTGTAGAGAAGTTTCGCTCCGGAAGCCCGTTCTTAGGGGTGAAGATGCGCCAGCGCCACTTCTCAAGGAGTCTCTCACGTCCGCTGCCTGCCTGCGGCAGAAGAACGAAGCACGCAAGAAGAAAGAGCATTCTCATGGCGGTGTAACACCCGTGTCGCAAAGCTGAACAGGCGAACCGTTTCCGGGCCAATTCTGATCGTAGCCTCTCCGAGGCGCCGGCGGAAGTAGCAGCTCAGCCGGAACCTTCTTGCCGCCTGCAGCCGGTTGGGGCACAATCGGCGTACAATCAACGGCCGGCAGGTACGGAAATCTCTGTTTGTGGTTCAGAAGGAAAAAGAGCGATTGTGCAGGCTCCGGACCGAGAAACCCTGACTGCTGTTGAGAAATTCCTGCGCGGAGAGCTCTCTCTTCCTGCACGCAAAATCAAGGAAAACAGGATCCGCACGGTATGGGAACTCAGCATTCCCGGCACTGGAACCTATCTTGTCAAGCATTACCGTTACCTGTACGCGTATGACCGCATGCGCTACAGGGTTTTCCCCGATAAGGCCCGCCGCGAAATAGAGAACCTGAAGCGCTTGCGGCAAGCCGGCCTCCCTGTGCCTGAGCCGTACCATTACGGCCGGCTTGAGGGACGCAGCGAAGCGTTTTCCGTTTCAGGCTACCTGAAGGGCAGTGTACCTTGGCCGGCTGAGCCTACGGCGCATTTGGTGGGGCGCCTTGCCGGAATTGTGCGTGAGCTCCACCGGGCGCGCTACCTGCACCGCGACCTTCACCTTGGAAACGTTGTTGTGCTTTCCGGCAAGCCGTATCTGCTCGATTTCCACGGGGGTTTTTTCCTCCCAGTCATGCCCCGTTTGCTTGAGGACCGAATGCTGGGGCTTCTTGTCTCCTCGTTCATCTCACGGGGCCAGGAGCACTTGGTGGGCAGGTTTTTCGAAGATTACCGAATCGATCCGGCAGGCCCCCGCGCACAGCGGATACGCCGGGCAGCCCTGCGCAACCGAAACAGACACCTGAAGAGCAGGGCCAGGCGGTGCGTGGTCGACTCGACTGTTTTTGCCGTCGAGCGCCGTAAGGGGCTTGTAGTTTACAGGCTGAGACGCCTGCGGCCCGAGGAGTTTGAAAAGGTTCTTTCAGAAGCAGGTGACCTTGTCAGCGCAAACGAACGTAGCGCCATATCAACGGTCAATTGGGGTGTACGGCGCCTTTACCGAAAGACGGTACGTTATGGTTTTTTCCGAGGCCTTCTGGCACGAATCGCAGGCGGCAAGCTTTACGCTGCATGGCGGGGAGGCAATGCGGCCCGGGTTTACGGAATCGGAACCGCGCCGCCTGTGGCATACGCGGCTTTTACCCGGTGGGGTTCGGTTCGAAAAGAGGTGCTTTTAACCGAAGAGCTCACCGGTTTCGTGCCCCTTACAACTTACCTGCAGGAACGGACCCCTGAGGAGCTTGCCGCATTAGCTCCTCCTCTTGCCGTGGGGCTGGCTCGCTTTGTGACGGCTTTTCATAAGACAGGTTTTTGGCAGCATGATTTTGCACCGAAAAATATTTTGGTGCGACGCGGCAAGTCCGGGCAATGGGAGTTCAAGCTGGTGGATCTTGACGGCATTCGGTTGCGCGGGCTTAACGAAAGACGGCGGCTGCGCAACCTCGTACAGTTAGGGTTCGTACCGCGGGTCCAGATCCGCTGGTTGGACCGCGCGCGGTTCTTGAAAGCTTATCAAGGCGGCGCCTATTGGTCTCGGGAGAAAGCCCGGATACTGCGCGATGGAATCCTTGCTGAGATGGCTAAACTCATTATCAAAGAAAGCAGAAAGGATATGGCTCTCCTGTTGGGGACGGAAACCCGAGCCTAAAGGCCTGCGCAAGGAAGACCGTCAGGTGTAGGGTCAGGGCCCGGTTCAGGGAAAGGGGGCGGGGGCTGAGGGCCCTCGGCAAAGAGGAATCCGAGCAGATAAACAACGTCGTTTATGCGCACCTTGCCGTCATCGTCCGCATCAGCGGCATCGAGGCAGG
>CAZGYL010000388.1:3982-5349 GCA_964529985.1 uncultured Planctomycetia bacterium
AGGCGGGTTCAGGCCCGCCCCCGAACAGATAACCCAGAATGTAAATCGCATCCGCGATATTCAGGTTGCCGGAGCCGTTCGCATCACCGCGTATAAAAGGGACGGATTGCCCGGGCACAAAGACGGTCGAAGCTGCATGCGGTCCTTCTTTGCCGGTTTTTGAGGCGCTCACTACGTAAAGTACTTTTTCTCCGGGCGGAGCTTCGGTGTCCGTGTAAGAACGGGCGTTTCCAGGAAGCTCGGCCACCGTAACGCCGTTGCGTTTCACTCGGACGGTGTCGGCCGATTCCTTCACCTCCCATGTAAGCTCGATCGCCCGGTCCGCTTGAGAAGTTGCAAGGTGCAGCACCGCGGGCCCGTCGTCAAAAGCCTTGCAGGTCACGAAAGCCGGCATTGCATAACGCGTACCGAAAACCCGGAAGGTTTTTCCTTCGAAAACCACTGCTTGAAAAGCAGTCAGCCCGCTGCCGTCCAGAGACAGCTCGTAACCGGTCAGAGTGCCGTTGATTGTGGACTCAACAAGACGCGTGACTGCAGAGACCTCAGGGCTGTCGGTGCTGAAGTAAAAGACCCCGCGTTCCGGGACAAAAGCCACAGCGGTGGCGAAAACGAACTGATCAGCAGGCGGAGCCGGATGCGGGAACGATTCCAGGAAGTGAGCCTCGGAATCAATATGCCACATGATCCCGGCGTTGCGTTCCAGAAACCAAAAACCTCCCTCGCCGTCCCAGTGCAGGCTTGCAGGATACAAGACGAACGGAGCAGGAGGTTTCACAGGCGTTTCGAAAGCCTCCGGGCCCCAGAGTATATCCCCGGTTTCGCTTTGGTGGGTAAGGAGCAAAGGGTGTGTTTCGTCAAGCGTTCCTCCAATGTACCAGCCGATTGTCGTTATGAGACGGCCTCCTCCTTCGCGTGGGCTTACAGCTAAGGTTGCTATCTGCCAGGAGCCTTCGTAAGGTGAGGGAATCTCCTCAAGAAGAGCACCGGAATGGTCAATGTGAAAAATCTTGTCACGCTCCTTGTAAGCCCTGCTTGTCATGTAATACGTGCCGTCGAGCGGATCGCGGGCTACAGATCCCACACCGCGGGGAGGCCAAATTACCGTGTGATCGAGCGCTGCACCCACTCCGACCCGAAGTTTGCAGGAAACAGGAGGTAAACTGCGGCCGCCGGCAAACGCCCGCACGGTGTAGGTATGGTTACCCGGAGGTGTACCGAGATCTTCAAAACCTGTTGCGTCACCGGACAATCGCGCAATCTCAATCCCATTACGCTCAATGGTTACGTACTGGTAAGGCCCGTTGTTTCGAAATGCAATCGTTACGTGATCTTCGAGACTTTCCTGCCGACATGTCAATTCAGAAGGC
>CAZGYL010000389.1:0-5340 GCA_964529985.1 uncultured Planctomycetia bacterium
CTTAAGGCGGAAAAACTGAGGCGGGAGGGCGCATTCGAAGAAGCACTCAGCGCGCTTGAAGGTTTGGAGAAAAGGTGTGCGGCGATTCCTTACACCAAGGGGCACGCGGCGGTGCTCATTCTGCGGGGCAAATTGTTGTGGGGTTTGGGTGAAGCCCGAGCTGCGGAGTCGGCCCTCAGACGAGGTTATGAAGTCGCCTGCAGCATCAAGTACCGAAGGTATATGGCAGCGGCTCTAAGTGCGCTCGGTTCGCTTTGCGTCAGGCAGGGGCGGTTCAAAGAGGCCGAAAGTTTCTTCAAGCAGTACGAAAAAATCTATGAAGAAATCGGTGATGAGGCCGGCATCAGCCGCGCTTTGGGAAATCTCGCTCAAGTTGCGCTTGAGGCCGGCGATCTGTCCAAGGCGGGTGAACTTTACAACAAGGCGCTTTCACTTTCCGGAAGGGATAAGTCCCAAGATAGTCTTCTTTACCTGGGCCTTGGGAGAGTGGCCTCGGAAAAGAGGAATTGGCGCGAAGCTTTCACCGCTTTTGCAAAAGCGGAGGCCTGTGCTCGTACGCCTTATCAAAAAGCCAAAGCGCTTACAAACCTCGGGGCTCTTTGGGCCGAGCAAGGAGATCTGAAGCGCGCCGAAAAGGCTTACAGGGAAGCGATCGATCTTTTGGGCGGTCGGCCGAACGACGCTCTCAGAGCCGCCCTTCTTAACAATACGGCCTGTCTGGCGCAACAAGAAGGCAGGCGGGCTGAAGCGCGCAGAAACTTCACTGTAGCACTTGGGGTTTTCCGCAAACTCGGGGATTTGCGCATGACGGGGCGGGTTCTTGCGAACCTGTGTGTTTTGGCCTGGGAAGAAGGAAACGCCGAAGAAGCCGAAAAGCGCTACGGTGAGGCGCGGCGGGCGCTTGCCGGATCTCATGATCGCGCGGTCGAGGCCGGGCTTGTTTGCGAGCGCGGGAAGCGCTTGGCCGAAGCCGGAAGGTGGGAGGAGGCTCAAAAGTGCTTCGAGGAGGCCGCATCAAAGTGGCGGCTCATAAGGGACTATCAGGGTCTGGCTCTCACCTTTGTGGGATTGGGCAAAGCTGCGAGGGCTTTGGGGCGCAGAGAGGATGCTCTCAGATATTTCACCCAAGCCGTCAAGGCGCTTGCAAACCAGCGCGGCAGGCTCTCGCGCCGCCTCTATCACGAGACTTTTTTGAGCCTCACCGAGGCGGCTGAAGCCTTTCCGCTTCTTGCCGGCGAACTTATCGAAAGAGGGCGCTTGCGCGAGGCGCTTCGGGTCTCTGAATGCGCAAAAGCTCAAGGACTTCTTGCCGCTCTTCTCAGCAGCTCGGAAGCGGAGAAAGCTGTGCCTGAAGAGCTGAAGCACAAGGAGGCTTTACTTAGAGAGCGGCAAGCCGCCTTGCGCGCGCAGCTCGCCACGGCGCCCCCTGAGCGTTACGAAGAGCTCCGCAAGGCATTTGATGCCAACGAAGCGCAATACAAGTTGATCGAGGAGCGGATTTGGAGCCGCCTGGAACCTTCTGCAGTTGATACCGCCTCTCTTGTTGAGAGGGCGCTCTCAAAGCCCCTCGAAGGAGTCGCGGTTGCCGAGTACTTGGTGGGGGCTGAGGAATCCTATCTTTTTTTCCTTTCGAAAAAAAAGCTTGAGGTCTATAAACTTCCGGGTGAGGAAGAGCTTTCAAAGAGGGTCGGAGAACTGGTTGAGAAGCTTAGGGATCCTTTTTCCCGCCCCCTGTCTCCGGCTGCTTCAGTGGGAAAGCTGCTCCTCGGTCCCATAGCGGCGCAACTTGAACCGGGGCGACTTCTTTTGGTGATACCCGACGGCCCCCTCTGTGAGATACCTTTCGGGGTGCTGCGTGTCGGAGGGCGCTACTTCGTTGAGGACCACCCGGTCGCCTGTATGCCTTCGCTTTCGTTCGCAGCCCTTTCCCGCCGAAAGCCCCGGGGTGCGGGTGGAAGTTACGTCTTCGGCGATCCAAGTTACCCTGCAGAAACCGTGCTTGATCCAAGGCTCGGCTGGGGGCGCATTAAACCCGCACCTCTTACAGCGAGCAGAGCCGAGGCAGAGGCTATCGCCCGTCTGCTGGGCGCGAAGCTTTACCTCCGGAAGGAGGCAAGCGAGGCGAATCTCAAGAAGGTCGTTCTTGGCTGCAGGTACCTGCACCTTGCCGTCCATGCGTTTGTGCACCGGGAGGACCCCTATCTTTCGTGCCTGCTTGTGGCCGCTGGGGAAGGCGAGGACGGAGTATTCGAACTGCGGGAGCTTTGCGGAACGCCTGCAGAGCTTGTTGTGCTCTCAGCGTGCGAGAGCGGCGGCGGCCGTCTGGCCCGGGGCGAAGGGCTTTTGGGGTTCGGGCGCGCGTTCCTGCTTGCAGGCGCCCGGAAACTCGTTGTAAGTCTCTGGCCGGTGAACGATTTGTGTGCGGCTCAGCTCATGCCGGCCTTTTGGAAACATTATCGCTCTGGGCGCAGCGCACCCCAAGCCCTCAGAGAGGCCCAGCTTGAGTTCTTGTCCCGTGCAAGAGCCGGCACTTTGCCTGCCCCAAGCGTGGCGGAGCGCGGGCGGTTCAAGCGGGTGCGGGTTAAGGTCGACCCCGCCCACCCGTTCTTCTGGGGGGGCTTTATAGTCCAGCTCGGGGAGGTGCCGAAATGATGGCTGCTCTGATCCTAAGCTTTGCTTTGCAGGCTGCTTCGCCCGGGGAATTCTCCTCGATTCAAGCCGCCATTGACAGGGCCTCGGACGGAGAGGTGATCAAAGTTCCACCGGGAAGGTACCGCGAGAGGATCGATTTTCGTGGGAAGAGCCTTAAGATCATTGCTTGGGATTTCGCCGCCGATAGGCCCGGGACGCCTTTGGATCATATCATCGAAGCTCCCCGTGAAGGCCCGGTGGTGACAATGGCGGCGCGGATGCTGCCTGTTGAAGGGAAACGCATTGAAATGGTGCTTGAAGGGTTCACTGTGACCGGAGGCACGGCACCCCGTGGGGCCGGAGTCTACCTCGAGGGCCCGGTCTTCGCTGAAATCTATCGCTGCATGATCACAGGGAACGCTGCGTTAGGCGTACAAGAGCCTGAAGAAGGCCTCGGCGGCGGCGTTTACGTTGACGGCACAACCAGCCTGACTTTACTTTCTTCTCTTGTTGCAGGCAATGTGTCGGAAGGGCCTGGAGGAGGCGTTTATGTAGCTACAGCGCCTATAGTTGAAGAGAAGCGGGGAAGGGTGTCGCTTATCAATTGCACTGTGACCGCGAATCGATCGAAGGGCCCTGCGGTGAACCTTTCGGGCCTGCGGGGCGAAACGTGTCTGGTAAACAACATAATTTGGGGCAACGCTGGAGGTGATCTTGCAAGCGATACGGATGTGCCGGCTTCCTGCAACCTGTTCGGAAGCGCCGCCGGTGTGGTTTGTGCAGAGCGGTGTCTGTTCGTTGATCCCCTTTTTGCAGCTTTCGATGCCGCCGATTTCCGGTTGACGAGAAGATCGCCCGCGCGCAATGCCGGCTGTGATCCGGGAGCCTGTCTGGTCCGGCCGTTCCGAAGGCCTCCCGAGTACAGCGATATCACCGGCCGTATGCCCGAAGGTGAGAGGGATATGGGGGTTTTCGAGTACTTTGAGATCTTCGTGCGGGCTGACGTGAATCAGAACGGTGACGGCGCTGAGCTCGGAGATGCGATCTCGATTTTGGATTATCTCTTCAAAGGGGCGCCGAACACATGCCTCGATTCAACCGACAGCAACGACGACGGCAGGGCCGATCTTTCAGACGCGATCTATATCCTGATTTACTACTTCCTGCAGGGCCCGCCGCCTCCCCCTCCTTTTCCTGAACCGGGCGAAGACTTAACACCCGACGACTTGGATTGCAGGCTTTATCTGCCGGGCGGCGGACTTTGAAGGATTCTCAAGCGGCCCTGATTTCCTGTTTCACGAAAATGATGTACGAGACGGTGAAACAAACGGCTGTTATTCCCAAGAGAATCAGGACGTAGGGAAGCACAACCGCAAGGGATTGAAGCACCGGAAGGGGATTGTTGAACCTCAGCATTGAGAGATACTCGTTCCTTGCTCCCCTGAGTTGCAAGCGCCCCAGGATCAAGTCCCGGGAAACTGTGGATCTGCGGTAAGGATCGATGATGGCCGCTGTGGCCTTCGAGAACAGAACGGCGGGAGAGATCAGGCTCACCGCATCCTGTGTTTCGGCGAACGCAAGCACCTCTGCGGGGTCTGCTTGGTTTTTGATCGGGGAGATCAACATGGCGCCGAAGTGCGAAACGTATCCGATAAAAAAGGAGAAGAAGATCCAAACGGCGACGGAAGCCAGAGCGGAGGTTGCTATGGACCTGAAGATGATCGAAAAGAGAATTGCAAGCCCCATCCAAAAGGAGACATAGGCCGTGCTTATCAAGAAGTAAATGGCGATTCTCAGGATCTCCTCTCCTCCGGGCACCACCCCCACGGTGAGAAGCCCGAGCGCCGAAACCAGAAGAAGCAGGCTGAAGAATACGATCGCGATCGTGATGACGCCCGCCAGGAATTTGCCGTTGATAACGGCATCGCGCCAAATGGGCTGGGCAAGCACTTTTGACAAAGTACCTGAGTTTCTCTCTCTGTTTATGGCATCAAAGCCCATTATGATCCCGATAAGCGGCCCGAAGAAGGCTATGAATTCAACCACGGAGAAGTAGCGGTAGCGGGTTGAAAAGAGGAGGAGGAAGAAATTGGAGGAGACCTGATTTTGGTCGATGAAGTCCCGCATCTTCGCTCCCACCATATAGCTTGTGATGAGAGCCGCCATCAGGACCAGGCAGAAAAGAATGAGAAAGCGGGTCGAGCTGAAATGATCCGCCAGCTCTTTTCTTACGATCGTCCACACGGCTTAAGCCTCCTTTTGCTGGGGAACCTGCTGGAAGAAATGCTGGTAAACGTCCTCCAGGGAGCCGGTCACGCCGGCCTGACGCGCCAACTCCTCGATGCTCCCGCAGGCGACCAGTCTGCCTTTGAGCATGATGCCGACTCGTGTTGAGATGCGCTCCACCTGGTTCAGGAGGTGGCTTGAGAAGAACACGGTGATGCCTCTTTCTTTACTGAGGTCCGCGATGAGGTCGAGCATGCGTACTATACCGTCGGGATCAAGGCCCAGGGTCGGCTCGTCCAGGAAAACAAGCCGCGGATCCTTGATAAGCAGTTCTGCAAGCCCGAGCCTCTGGCGCATTCCCCGCGAGTAGGCCCCCGTAAGCTTGTCGGCTTCTTCTGCGAGCCCGACCGTCTCAAGGGCGTCGGCTATTCTGCGTTCCGCTTCTTCACCCTTGATGCCGTTAAGGTTCGCTACGAACCTCAG
>CAZGYL010000390.1:0-5338 GCA_964529985.1 uncultured Planctomycetia bacterium
CCCGGTCAAGTTGGGCCGGAGAAGACAATGGACGGGGGCCGCCCCACGGAGCGGCCTTTCTATCAGGAGAGCTTGGGGATAGAATCGCTGGATCATGAGCGAAGACGAGCGGACGGCAGACAGAAACAGGGATCGGCCGGTGGTGGCGCTGGATGCCGGCCAAGTCCTTGTGACCTTTGATTTCGAGCGGGCCAATGAAAAGCTCTACGCGCACACGGGCAAGAGGCTCTCTTTACCTCTCCCGCCCCAGCTGGAAGAGGTCTTCAGAAAGGCGGAGATTGAAGGGGACGCATGGGAGCGGACCGCACGTGCGGTGGCTGAGCACCTGGGAGTAGATCTTTCTCTTGCCGAGTGGGTTGAAATCTGGTGCAGCATTTTCACCGGCCAGGTCCCCGGAATGGAGGAAGTGCTGCGGGATTTCAGAGAGGACTTCCGCTTTGTGGCTCTGAGTAACACCTGCAAGGTTCATTGGGAGTTTGTATGCCGCAGCTATCCGATCATGAGCCTTCTTGAGGGGTGGGTCGTTTCCTATGAAGTCGGAGCCGCCAAGCCCGATCCTGCAATCTACCGTGCTTTGAGCGAAAAGTTCACAGGGGGGCGCCCTCCTCTTTTCTTCACGGACGATATGCCCGCCTTTGTCGAAGGAGCCCGCAGGGTGGGTTGGAGGGCTGAGGTTTTCAGAGGCGCTTCCTGGCTGGCCGAAGTCCTCCGGGAAGCAAAAAAGAAATAAGGGCGGGAATCGGTCTGGGGTTTTGCCATTTTCCGGCGAACCCGCCCCTGCCGGGGAGCGCCGATCTCGGTGTTGCCAGCCTCACCGCAAAACAGCGAAATTCGAGATTGCTCCCGCCCTTGAAATCGTCTCGTTTTTTCAGCTTTTCACCCGAACCGCTTCGCCTCCGCGCAGAAGCGAAAATTCAGGATTGAGGCTCAGGAGCTCGGCAAGTGTTATCAGCGGAGGCGGTTGCTTCCACTTGAAGGCTTTCTGAAGCTTGACTGCAAGCTTTTCAAGAGGAACGGATTTTTTCTTGATCAGATCCTTCGCGGTCTTCCAGAACTTCTCCAGTACAAGCAGATTCTGCCTGCGCCGCAGCTCCCTGCGGGACTTCTCCCAGATCTGTCCGACCCGCGCCCGCGTCACCCCGAACTTCTTGGACAGCTCGTCGTAAGTGGGGAATTGCTCCGTTCTAGTCGCAAAACGCGCCGCGGCAACAGGTGCGAAGGTGTCACTCAAAGTCAGGTTGATCCACGACCTGAGCATTTGCTGGAACGAACGGTAGTCAACCCGGCCCTGAAGCTTTTGCAGCCCGTCAAGGACGACCGTTTCAACCGCGTCGTAGATGGTCCTCAGAGTGCCGAAATGGCAGTTGCGTTCTTTAAGCAGAGCAGGCCCTGAGAGAAGCAGCAGTTGGCCCAGCGTCTTTGCGTTATGACGGTTCGCCAGGGTGAAAGCCCTAACAGTGAGTGCAAGTTCGGTGACCTCCCAGTCCGGCTTCCAACCCGCATGATATTTGGCGGGCCGGAAAAGCTCGGGATCCAAACCTGAAAACAGAGGTGTCGCGTAAAGGGTTTCCTTGGTGGGCGGTTTAGCCAAGAGAGCAGCCGGATTCTTGATCAGCTGCCGGTTGACGACTATTCCCCCGAGGATTCGAATCGCCTGGTTGCGCACCGCATCGATCTCAGCCCAGGTGTTTTCTCCAAAACCCTTCAGATCGATGAAATCGGCGAAACGAAGCGAAGCAAGACCGGCAAGGTCCTTCACACCCATGTTATCCAGACACCTCTGGGCCCATGACCCCAGCCCGGCTTTAAGCGCTTGGAGTGTGGTGCGGTCCCGAAGCCCGCGCTTGCCCAATTCCTTCTTGTGCATCTGATCGCGCAGGCGCTTCTGCGCCGCAACGATCCGTTCGTAGACGGTTTGCCCGCAGCCCTCAAGCTCGAGCACCTCCTCCGGATCGAGTTTCAGAAGTTTGTCCAGAGTCGTAACGCCCAAACGCCTGAGAGCTTTTTCTGCACGAGCTCCCAATCCCAGTTCTTGAATCGGTACTCTTTTTTGCGCCATAGCCTTACCACCCGTCCTCTTTTTGTCCGTCAGTTTAGAACTTGAAACACGGTCAGAGTCTAACGTAATTCCAGCGCCTTGTCCAGTGCTTATCCGCAATTTTTTTCGAAATTCAAGAATCTAAACTGCAAAAGAGCCCCTGAAAAAGGCCTTGAGGCTTTCTGATAAGGTTTTGGAGCTGAAGAACTTAGTGCGGCCGCACGCCGCGCGCGTCCGGGACGGTCTCCGGCTGACTACATATATTTGCCGCATCTTTTTTTCCTTGACGCGGGAATTTTCGCGGCTACCATTAGAAACACGAAGGTCGCGAGCACGTTCCTTTCCCAAGCCGGTAAGCAGGGCAACGGCTCTTTCGCCGCCGCTGGTAGAGGGCGTGCCCGAAAGCTGAGGTCGATCGGCGGTTCCCGGTCTGCACAGCGGAGAAAGTCCATGTGCGTCCCGAGGGAGGAGGTACCGCCATGGAGCCTGCCGTTACGTTTGTTATGGCCGGAGGGGAGGGAACCCGTTTGCAACCGCTTACGGTCGATCAAGCCAAGCCCGCTGTGGGTTTCGGCCCCGGCGCCTGTTTGCTGGATCTTACACTGCTTAATTGTCTTCGATCCGGCATAGCCAAGGTGGAGGTTTTGGCCCAGTACCGGGCCGATTCCGTTGCAGAACGCATACTGACCGGGTGGCGGCCGCTTGAGAAACGCGGGGCCATAACGATCTTTCTGCGCGTGCCCGAAGGGCCGCAAGGGATCTATTTGGGCACGGCGGACGCCGTGCGGAAGAACCTTCACCTTGTCCCGCGCAATTCGAAAGCCCCAGTTTTGGTGCTTGCCGGCGATCACGTATACGACATGGACTACCGCGAGCTGCTTCGCTACCACGAAGCTTGCGGGGGTCATGTTACGGTCGGGGCAACGCCGGTACCGCTTGTTGAGGCCCACCGCTTCGGAGTGCTCATAACGGACAGCTCGGGACGGGTTGTTTGTTTCCGTGAAAAGCCCAAGAGTCTTAGCGACCTTGTGGCCCTGCGCGACAGACGGGCAGGTGTGGCGACGGTCAAAGCTTCGATGGGGATCTACGTTTTCCGCGCAGACGTCCTCAGAAAGACCCTGAGCGAGGATCCCGATTCCCTCATCGATTTCGGGCGCGACGTGCTGCCGCGGCTTGTGACCCACGCCCGCGTTTTTGCATACCCCTTCGCCGACAGGTCGGGCTGCGGGTTGTACTGGCGCGACGTGGGAACCGTCCAGGCTTACTACCAGGCGCAAATGGACCTCGTCGGCCCAAGACCGCGTTTCGAAATCCGGGTGCCTTTCCAGGTAACCGGTTCGCGTCTCGGCGCGTGGAGGCGGGATTCTTCCACCGGTTCTCTTGTTGCGCTCTCAAGCCGCGTGGAGGGCAAAATCTTTGAAAGCGTGGTTGCGCCCGGTGCGGTTGTGGAAAAGGGAGCAACGGTTGAACGCGCGGTCTTGCTTGAGGGCGCGGTTGTTGAGGCTGGCGCCTATGTTGAAGGAGTTGTTCTGGGCCGCGGGGCGCGGATCGGCGCTGAAACGGTCGTTTCCGGAACGAGCACAACCGCTTCGGGCGCGGCTCTGCCTCCGGAAGGCGGGCTTTCAGAGAAGCGGAGTGTCGCGGGTACCGCGTTCGGAGGGGTGGTCCCTTTGGTGCGGCGCAAGAACGCACCCCCTGAAGCCGGTAAGCTGCCGGTGGTGCCGCCGCTTAAGATTTCCTCTCAAGACTCGCGTGTCCAACCTGCGGGTTGAGAAGCTTACAGCCGAGCACCCTCAAGGCTTTCCCAATGCTGGGGCGTAAGCAAGGTTGCAAGCTGCCAGCCTCCGCGCACCACAAGTTCCTGCGCGTTTTCAGGCACGGTCACTTTCTTCACCGGGAAACCCGCGGCTCTTAGCTCCTGCGCCACACCTGCAGCAAGCCCCACACACTTGGCCCCACCTCCGGTGAGGATGATCTCCCGGCTGAATTTTTTCGCCTTTTCCTCCTGAGGAGGCCCGAGAGCGGCTTTTGCCGCCTCTGCAGCGATCCTGGCCATAGAAGCACAGGACTCAAAAACAGCGGGCCCGATGTCGGCGATTCTTCTGTGGCCGTTGTAGGTCAATTGCACGGGCTGGACAGTGGGCTGGGGCAGAACATGCGCGTAGCGCTCTTTGAGGAGTCTGGCGTTCAGAGGGTGTACGTTTATGCGCGGGAATTGGCGGCTCAGTGTGCGCGCAAGTTCCATGTCGAATCTCACCCCGCCGGGGCCGAGATGCACTATCTCTTTCGGTTCCGGCCAACAGCCCTCTACAACGGCGGCCCTGTAGGTCGTTGCGCCGAGGTCAAGCAATGTTGCAGGTCTGAAGAACGGTGCCCTGCGGCTGATAAGCGCCAGCGCGGTCAGGGTCAATCCAGGGACCACAAGCGCCCTGTCGAATGCAAGTGAGGCCAGTTGAGCCAGTTGCTTCGCATCAGGTGAGCGCCCGCCTGAAGGCGTGCTTATGACGGCCCACGTAGTGACACCTGGGGGAACCACGTAGCGTTTTAAGATCCGAAGATAGGTCAAGCACGCGGCCGGATCGTCCACTGTGCCGCGCGGAAGAGGCCAGGTGAGTTTGCGGCTGTAAGGGGGGCGCAGCAGCCGGTAGCCGATGATAAACGAGGAAGGCTTCTCAGTGCGCAGAAAGGCGGTCGGAAGACGGTAGGGTGTGGTTTCGGCGTTCTCGGCGGTTAGAATCCGAGTAGTCTGAGATCCTAAGTCGATACTGAGCCGGAATACTTTCTCGTTCATCGCTCTCCCGTGAATCGCACACCGGAACTGTGGCAAAAGATAGGCCAGAGAGCGGACCGGAGGGCGCAACTTGTGCCGGGAAAAGCAAGTACATCAGGGCGGGGCCTGCGTTCGTCTTTCTTCTTGAGGCTGCTGGGTGTCCGAGTTGTAGACACACCGTCCGGCGGGTGCGTACTGCCTGGGGGCGCCTCGCCGGACTCAACCCAAGCCGAAATGCCGGAGGCACTGGAGCGCTCCCTCGCCTCTTTCCGCTGAGCTGACGTAGGTCGCTTCCGCTTTCAGCCCGGGAGCTGCATTGGCGACCGCAGCGCGGTGGTCTGCTTCGCCGAAGAGGCTCAGGTCATTGGGCGCATCTCCCAGTGCAAGCGTGTGAGCCCGCTTGATGCCGCAAATTTCCTGTACGTGCCGCAGCGCAACGCCCTTCTCGCTGCCCGGCGGGTTCACATCGACGAGCACAGTATGAGACATGGTGACCGAGGCTCGGCCTGCAAGCTGCTCCTGGAGCTTTT
>CAZGYL010000391.1:0-5333 GCA_964529985.1 uncultured Planctomycetia bacterium
GGAATCGCACTCCCGGCGCCCGAGAAGCCTCCCGCGCCGGCTGCCCGCGCCCCGGCGAAGGCCCACCGGAAAGCCTGGGCGACCGCTGTGCTCAGGTCGTCAAGAAGGCTGTAGAAGAGCGGGACCGCAAGGAGGGTCACCAGGGTTGAAACAGCGAGGCCGCCGGCGACCACAACCGACAAAGTGCGCCAGCTCGCCCCACCGCTTCGAGGATCCGCCAGAGCCATCGGCAGAAGCCCGCAGATCGTGCTCATTGCGGTCATCCAAATGGGCCTGAGCCTGTATCTCACCCCCGCAAGCGCAGCTTCACGGCGCGGCAATCCCCTGTGCCTGTGCTTTTGTATTGCGTCCACAAGAACAATCGCATTGTTGACAACGATACCGACCAGGACCAAACCTCCTACAAGCCCCATCATGTCGAGCGGATAGCCGAGCAGGCGCAGCAGCCCCAGAGAGCCGACAAAAGCACTGGGAACGGACGCAAGTACTGCAAGAGGTAGAATGAAAGATTCAAAAAGGATTCCCATGAGGAGGAAAACCAGCACCACGGACAGTTGAAGGGCGCTGAAAAGCTCTTCCTGAGCCGCCCGAGCGACCTCTCTACCGCTGCTCACCCGAATCTCGCAACCGGGAGGCAGAGCGAACGATCGGACGGCCTCCCGCACCTTTTTCTCCGCCTGCTGCGCCTCCTGGAGCGGGAACCTCATAACTACAACCGCGGTGGCCCTCCCGTTTTCGCGGCGAATCACCAAAGTCGGTTTACCCTCGTGTAGTGTTGTAAGCGCTGTCAGCGGAATGGTCGCTCCTTCGCCCACAGGCAGACGAAGCGCATGGAGAGCCGCTACGTCCTGATCCACCTGTTGCCAATGAACCCATACCGGGATCTCAGCGTCCGGTGTTGAAAAATCTCGAAGTCTCGCACCCCGCAGGGCCCATGAGACCAAGCCTGCGACCTGAGAAGGCGCTATGCCTCTACGCGCAGCAAACCCGCTCCGGAGCCCCACCGTAAGCTCCGGCTCCTCCTCTTCCCAGCTTGTGTGAATCTGCACGCCGGGGAACCGCTCCTGGAGATACGTTTTGAGCTTCTCAGCCGAGTCACGAACCACCGCCCCGCGGAATCCGCTCAAAGCGACTCTCACGTCCTCGGTTCTAAGATCCTCCGCCGAAAGCCGGATCGTGCCCACCGTAAGGACGACACCGGCTATTTGAGGCAGTCTCTGGGCCAAAGCTTTTTCAATCTTTTCCTTTGTCCACCGGCTTCCCCTCCTGACGAAAAACCGCATGATGCCGCCCGAGCGGTCGAACCTATGCCAAATGTGCTCAATGTCGTGATCTTTGCGCCACTTCTCATCGAACCGCGCAAGGAGCCGATTGAACGCCTCCTCGGCGCGACTCCAAGAGGTCCCGCCCGGAAACTGTACCCTGATGGAAGGAGCGTCGTGGAAACGATCCTGCTGTTGCACAAAACTAATTCCCTGCAGCAAGACCGGCCCGCATAGGAGAAAACCCGCAAAGCAAAGAGCCGCCTCAAAACGGTGATCCAAGACCCACGCGCAAGCATGGGTATAGAATCCCGCGATCCACCCAAGCTGCGCTCCCCTGCGGCGCTTCGCCCTTCCGCTCAGGAAACGGGTTGCAAGCGGCACCACAACCAGAGCCACGACCAAAGATCCGGCAAGTGCGAAACAAACAGGCGTGCCCAGCTCCCGGACCGCCACCCTGGCTTGCCTCTCGCGGGCCATGAAGAGCAGCGGAAGAAAAGCTGCAACAGTCGTAGCTGTTGCGGTTATCACGGCAACAGCTACATCGTGTGTCCCGCGCCATGCAGCCTCCACCCTGTCCGCGCCTTCTTCTCTGAAGCGGAATATACGCTCGAGAACCACGATGGCGTTGTCGACGAGCATGCCGACAACAATCGTCATTCCCGCCATGCTGAAGAGGTTCAAGCTTCCGTGCATGAAGTAAAGCGTAAGCAAGGCGAAAAGCACGCTCAGAGGGATTGCAAGAACCACAACCGCTGTAAGGCGCAGATTGCGCAGGAAAAGGAACAGGATCGCCGTTGCAAAAAGAGCTCCCCACAGGCCGCTCTGGCCGAGCTTGCTAAGCGATCGGGAGATCTCTTCGCCCTGATTGAAAAAAACGTTGTAAGTAATCCCTTTAAGCCTCTGGTGCTCTCCGAAAAGCCTCGCAAGGTGGGCTTCCACTTCTCTGCAGGTCTGAACCGTGTTTGCGGTTGAAGTTTTCAGCACGGCGACGGCCAGATTCCGCCGCCCGTCGAGATAGGACGGACGGAAGTCAAGCGTACGGCGCTCCCAGGAAACCTTCGCAATCCGGCTCAGCGGCAGATCGTGGCGCACCGGGAAAGATTCGAAATCCTTCAGGGTGTTGAAACGGCCGAGAACCCTGACCGGAATCTCCTCCCCTTTGCACCTCACCCTTCCTATTCCGAAATTTTGATTGTCTTCGGACAAAGCGCGGATGATCTTATCTATCCTCACACGCAGCGCCGCCGTCTTCTTGCTGTCCAAGAGTATGGCGACGTGGCGGGGAATGTATCCCCACAGGTCGACGCGGCCGACCGACGGCAGCGACTCCAAAGAAGGCCTTATCACCTCCTCGAGAATAAGCCAGATATCCTCCACTTCAGGAGGAAAAGAGACGGAAAAAAGCAAAACGGGCATATCGACATCCGGATTGAACCGCCACAGAAAATAACGATCGGTACCTTCGGGAAAAAGGTGCCTCACCCGCTCCAGGCGATCCCTTACTTCGGCGGTAAGCTCGGTCACGTCGGCCTCGGGACCGAACTGCAGATCAAACCTGACCGAGCCCCTGCTTATTCTCGTGTACAGGTGAAGAAGGTCGGGAACGCTGCGAAGCCCGTCTTCAACCTCAGGAACGAAAGTACGTTCCAACTGGCTCGGGACCACTTCTCTGACGGGAATGAAAACGTGGAGCGAATTTCCGCTGAAACCCGAGGGAAACATTTGCAACGGCAGCTCAAAAAGCGCGATGACCCCGAGCACGGTTACGGTGACTACACCCAGCGACACCGTCACCGGCCGCCCGAGACTGAATCTGAGGTAGGCGGGAGGATCGCTCATGTGTCCTCCTTGCGCCGGGTGGAAGAGCGGAACCGCTCCACCAAGTAATAAAGGGTGGGGATCACAAAAAGTGTAAGAAGCGTGGAACTGCTCAAGCCCGCAATGACGGTCCACGCAAGCGGCGCCCTGAGCTCCTGACTTTCGCCGGTTCCCAAAAGCAGATCCAAAGCCGGGCCGTGGGGCAATGCGCTTAAGATGCCCGTAAAAGGAATAAGTCCCAGGATCGTCGTCAAAGTGGTCATAAGGATAGGCCTGAGTCTTGCGCCGGCTCCCACACGCACCGCCTCGCCCAATTCCAACCCTCGACGCCGCAGTCGGCCGATGAAATCGATCATAACAATAGCATTATTGACCACGATCCCCGCCAGCATTACAAAACCAATAAAGACCACGACACTCAAGCGCAAGCCTGAGAAAGCAAGAAGAAACGAAACTCCCACGAAAGCAAGCGGCACACTCGCCATGATAATAAGCGGAGCCAACAAGCTTTCAAATTGAGATGCCATGACCACGTAGACCAGGAAAACGGCCAGAGCAAGCGCGCGCTTCAAAGCGGCGCTTGACTCCGCCATGTGCTGCGACTGTCCCCCGAGAGAGAAATCGCTTATTCCGCGTTCCCTAAGCGCTGCTACCACCGCACGGGCCGCGTGTCCGAGGTCGAGGCCTGAAACCGAAGCCGTGATGACCGCGCACCTCTGCCCGTCGCGCCTTTGGATCTCCGCAGGCCCTCTGCCACGCTCGATCGTTGCAACTTCTCTCAGGCGGATCGGCTTGTCCTGAAAGTAACCCAAGGTAAGTTCGGCCAGCTCGGAGCGCTCGAGCTCGCGGCCCTGCATAAGCCGTACTCGTATGTCAATGTTTCTACCGGGTTCGGGGAAAGTGGTACCGACTTCACCTTGTACTTTTCTGCGCAAAACCGTTGCGGCTTCCCCCACCGTCAGTCCGTACCGTGCAAGCAGCACCCGGTCGAAAGTGATATGCAGTTCAGGCTGGCCTGCCCGCATGCTGTTTGTCACTTCGCTTAAAACAGGCAGAGCCCTCAACACGTCCTCAATACGCGCGGCCTCCTGCTTCAGTCGAAGGAGGTTTTTATCCTTGACTATGACCTCCAGGCCGCTTTCCCATGTAAAGAGAACGGGACGCGTTATTCGATAAGCGGAAACAAGCGGATCGTTGAGCGCTTTCCTCGCTGCGAGGCGGACCTTTTCTTCGGCTGCGGCAAAACCTATGTCAGTACGCCGCAGCTTGACATCGATACGTCCGGTGTGCGGCCCCTCACCGGTGCGCTGGATATCTTCGGGATCCACTCCGGCCGTCGTCCCTGCGTGTTGCACTTCCGGACATGAACTGATTACGCCTGCAAGTTTCGCAAGAACACGATCTGTGGTTTCGATCGGAGTGCCTACCGGAAGTTCCAGAAATACCGTGAATTCCCCCTGCGCAAGCTCCGGAATGAGCTCCGAACCGACGCGCCGGCCCGCAAGTACCGCAAGCGCACCTGCAAACAGAGTCAGAAGTACCACTCTCCCGGGCCTTTTGAGGCAGGCGCGTAAAGCCCCGTCATACGGCCGGGCGAGGAAAAACCCTTCGCTCTCCGGCTTCGGGCGCTTGCCGATTTTCCGGCACAGCATACGAATGGGGCTCAGCGCACCGTAAACGCACGCTGCAAGCAAAAATCCCAACAAAACAACGAGAACGCGTGCAAGAAAAACCGAAGCTCTTACAAGCCAAGCCGCACCGGCCCACGGCGGTGACAACTTGAACCGCGCGGGCCGGCTTTCTAAAGCCCTTTTCAGAGCCGCATTCGGCCACGGGAAGCGGCCCTGCGGAGCGCTTCCTTCGGCCTCGGCCCCGCCCGAAGCGATCAAAGTCGGGAGGAATGTAAGCGCTACGCCCAGAGAAGCGATAAGCGCCCAGATAACACTGAGAGCCTGATCACGAAAGAGTTGCGCTGCAACACCCGAGACGAAAACGATCGGGAAGAAAACCGCAACAGTAGTCAGGGTACTTGCAGCAACGGCACCGGCTATCTCTCCCGTGCCGCGTATTGCAGCCTCCCTCCTGTCAAGCCCAAGCGCGCGCACCCTCGCTATGCTCTCACTTGCAACAATGGCGTTATCCACAAGCATGCCCGCTCCGAGGGCAAGGCCGCCGAGGCTCATTATGTTAAGGGAGACGCCTGCCAGAAAAAGCGGCGTGAATGTTATCACTATGGAAATAGGAATCGTG
>CAZGYL010000392.1:0-2008 GCA_964529985.1 uncultured Planctomycetia bacterium
CCGTTTTTGTTTGCAATAGTTGATCGGAGAACTGGGCTGGTGCTTTTCTACGGAAGGCTTTTAGATCCCACCAGGGGTGCTGCTTGAGCCTTCTGCCGCCTCTCTGAGGTGTGAGATCGGTTCGGGGCACAAGTAGCTTCTAGGCGGTGTGGGGAACGGCATCGCTCGGGCTTTAGTGTGTGATTCGCAAAGACGGCAAAGGAAGTGGTTCCAAACAGTGTGGCCCGCAGGTACAATGCCGACGGTAATCTGATCTCGAGCACGCAAAGCTGGAGACTCATGTAGAAAACCGCGATGAATGCCGGCGACTCGGCCCCATATTTTCATTTTTCCCTCAGGGCAAGTCCTTGTCCTTGCGATCTGCGGCGTTGCTGCCGTTAGGGATCTCTCCTGCCCGTTAACGGGCACTTTTTGCTCCCTGTGCGTCCTCACGACAGAGCCTGCGAGGGAAATTCCGGTCGACGCCTCTGCTATGAGGCTGAGGGGCGGAGCTGCGTGCAGAGCAAAACTGCATTGTAGAAGTAGAGAATTCCGGGAGATACGAAGACGAAGCAGTGGAGCAGACCTGGGCCGGCGCGATGGAACGTAGGCTTGACCAATAGAACGCAATGGACTTCTTTTGAACGATTCCGGAGTTTCCACAGAAGGGCTGCATGCGCACTTGCTTAATCCTTTACAAGCGACTACAGTACAAAACGTTGGGTCGACCGGTCGCGGAGTCTCGCAGGGATGGGCCGGACCTGAGGGCCAGATCGGACGACATGTACGCATAGGAGGTTAAGGATGGCGACGAGACTCCGCTTGATCCGGGTGCTTTGGGTCACCAGCCTGCTTCAGTTCCCCCTCTTTTTGAGCGAAGCGCATGCTCAGAGCGAGGTGCTCGTTCCTCAAGGCGCGGTTTGGTATTACAACGACCAGGGAGTGGATCTCGGAAGTTCTTGGTCGGACCCTTCGTATGACGACACCGGCTGGCCTTACGGGCAGGCCCAGTTCGGGTACGGGGACGGCGACGAAGCTACGGTCCTGAGCTACGGGCCTGACTCGTCGAACAAGTACCCGTGTTACTACTTCAGGATACCGTTTACAGTTTCCGATCCCGGTCAATATGTGGATCTGCGGCTCCGCGTTCTGCGCGATGATGGCTGCGTTGTCTACCTCAACGGAACGGAAGTGGTACGTTCCAATATGCCGAGCGGTGAAATCACCTATGATACATGGGCCTCTACCGCTGTCGGGGGTGCTGATGAGAGTACGTTTTATGAGTTCTCCCTGGATCCAGGATTGCTGGCTTCAGGCACAAATGTGTTGGCGGTGGAGGTACACCAAGCGAATCCGACGAGCAGCGATATCAGCTTTGACTTGGTTCTTGAGGGACTGCTGCCGCCTCCTCCCTACCCCAGTGTGACACTGAACGCGCCACCTGATGGAGCGCTGCTCAATAATCTGACGGTCGATTTTACGGTGACCGCTACGGATGAGCTGGGGCTTACCGAGGTGACACTTTACTACGGCACGCAACAGCAGACGCTGAGCTTCAGCGGGCCCAACGATGTGCTCGATGCGCAGATAGAAGAAGAACGCCCTGACACGAACCTGGGTGAAGAGACGTCAATCAACGTTGACGGACAAAACCCCCACGCGCACGCCGTTATGGTCTTCCCTAACCTCATTGGAACGGGACCTGGTCAGGTGGCTCCCGGCTCCGTTATTGAGTCGGCGCAGCTTAAGGTTTACTGCTTTAACGCCGGAAACGCGGTACGCATATACAGACTCCTTGAAAACTGGGTTGAATCCGAAGTCACATGGAATGAGCGCGCTCAGGGAGTACTGTGGGCGCAACCCGGGGCGGACGGAGGGGGCTCCCACGCAGCCGATTATGTGGAAGGTGACCTATCGGCGACCGGGTGGAGGACCATCGATATTACGCCGATCGTCCAAGAGTGGTTGAACGGCGAACCCAATTACGGCATTTTGCTAACTGATACGGGCACGAACGGTATTGACATCG
>CAZGYL010000392.1:2018-5331 GCA_964529985.1 uncultured Planctomycetia bacterium
TCGACTCCAGTGAAGGAGCGAATTCCCCTGTTCTGACGGTCACTTTTCCCTCGGATTGGGGGCCTCGGGAGACCAAGGCGGTATCTGGGACTGAAGCTACTGTTACGTTCACCCACACGTTGACGGACGGTGAAACGTACCGTTGGAACTGCCTGGTCACAAATACTTCGGGAAACCAATCCTGGGCGGATTCAGATTTCACGTTCAGTGTGAACTCACAGTGCCCGGACGAGCCGGAGTTGGTAAGCCCGCCGGACTATGCCACAGGCGTCGGAACCGACGTTGAACTCCAGGTACGCGTGAGCGATCCCCAGGGGGACCTCCTTGATGTGACATTCTACGGCCGCAGTATGGCCGCCGGAGAAGAATTCTGTATCGCAGTGCTTCCCGACACCCAAAAGTATACGTTGGACAGCGTTTACAGCGTCGCCGATATCTTCACGATACAAACGCAGTGGATCGTCGATAACAAAGCCGCCCGCAACTTCGTCTTTGTAGCCCACGAAGGAGATATTGTCGAATATTGGGATAACACCACTCAATGGGAGCGCGCCAAGTACAGTATGAGCCGGCTCGATTACTCCGTTCCATACGGCCTTTTGCCCGGGAACCATGATCAGCCGACGACTTATTACAACCAGTACTTCCCGTACACATCTTTTGAAGATCTCCCTTGGTACGGCGGGCACTACGGCACGGCGAACGACGACAACTATCAACTTTTTTCTGCAGGCGGGGTTGATTTTCTGGTCATAAACTTGGAGTTCTGCCCGCCCGGAGATGTCATCCAGTGGGCCGATTCGGTGCTCAAATCTTATCCAAGTCGCAAGGCGATCATTGTTACACATGGTTTCATCGATGCAAGCGGGAACCGGAACGTGCATAGCTGCGGAAGCACGCAGTACATTTGGGACAATCTGGTGGTTCCGAATCCGAATGTATACTTCGTTTTGTGTGGGCATGTCTCAGGAGAGCACGTGCGATCGGACATGATTGGAGACCGTGTCGTGCATCAAGTGCTTGCGAATTACCAAGGCCGAACGAACGGAGGCAACGGTTGGCTGCGTATTATGCGGTTTGTGCCTGCGGAAGACACCGTATATGTGGAAACTTACTCGCCGTATCTCGATCAATATGAGACCGACGCAGACAGCAGTTTCTCGCTGTATTTTCCCATGCGGGATTTTTACATCATTAAGACGGTGCTCGATGTCCCCAGCGGTGGGATAGCTTCGGCCACCTGGAGTTTTCTTGATCCGGACACGGATTACGAGTGGTATGTGGAAGTGAAGGATCCGCAAGGAAACACGAGACGAGGGCCGGTCTGGCATTTCACTGCGGGCACAGGCAACGGGCGCCCCATCGCAGATGATATCAGCGTAACTACTGAAGAAGATACTTCCTGTCAGGTGACGCTGACGGGGTCTGACCCCGATGGGGACCCGCTTACTTTCCGGATTGTAACGGATCCGCAAAACGGCACCCTTAGTGGTATTCCGCCGCAGATTACGTACACGCCGAATGCGGATTTCAACGGCAACGACTCATTTATGTATGTTGCAAACGATGGGCAGGTAGACAGTATGCCGGCGACGGTGTCCATAACGGTTAATGCGGTCAATGATCCGCCGGTGGCGCAGGATTTGGCGGTTTCGACGCAGGAGGACCAGCCTGTCGGTATAACGCTGCAGGGATCGGATGTCGACGGAGATACGTTGACTTACGCGATAGGCACCGGTCCTTCGCACGGCACGCTATCGGGCACGGCTCCGAATCTAACCTACACGCCGAATCCGGACTACAACGGTGCGGACAGTTTCACGTATACGGTAAGCGACGGTAGCGCCAGCGACACTGCGACGGTCCAGGTCACAGTAACCGCGGTCAATGATCCGCCGGTGGCTAAGAACGACAGCGCTGAGACCGAACAGGAAGTGCCGGTGGTGATTCAAGTACTTGCGAACGACAGCGATGTGGACGGGGATCAGCTGACAATCACCGCGGTTTCCGATCCCTCTAATGGAACCGCCGAAATTGCGTCAGGAGAGATCATCTATACTCCGGATTCGGGCTTCGCGGGCACAGACACCTTCGATTACACGGTCTCCGACGGTAAGGGGGGAACCGACACGGCAACGGTCCTTGTCACAGTCAATCAGACCGCAGCGCCCGAATTCCGCACCCAGTTGGTTAAGTTGACCATTCCTGCCGGAGAGAGCACCGTGGCTGCCAAAGCACCCGAAGCGTTTCAGTCCGTCGACCCGGCACATACGATCGTTCTCATTGCGGGCATCACCGGACACGCCATGGGTTGGACCCAACAAGTGAGGCAGAATCCCGATGACATTTCCGCTTTGGTGGACCTTCCTGACGGAAGCACTTTGACTGCAGAGCGAGTCTCTTCGATCGACAAACCTGACACCGTGTGGGTTCTGCTCATTGAATACATTGGGGCTCCCGGAGGACCGAACGAGTTTATCGTCCGGGACAGGCGTACGTATCAGTGGAAATCGAAGGTTACAAAGGTCTCGTACGGCCCCGTGGCTTCCGTCGGCGACCCGACGAAAGTGGTGGTCTTCAATACAGGCGTCGCCAATGCGAATACAAAAACCAACCAATATGATCGAGGCGATGTGCGTTCGTACCTGGGGGGCGACAAGGTAGTTTACCTGGAGCGTGCTGATGGGAACGGAGTGATCGCCTCGGGCCACCAAGTGGTTGAATTCGTGGGCACGAACTGGACGATCCAGTCCGGGGACACTGTGCCAAGCCCGCATGACCCGTCCGGGGGGCCCGAAGCCGGCGGCACGGATGTTTCGATTTCGCCTGTAAGCGGAATCGACCGTTGCTGGATCTACTTCACCTTCCAGACCAGTTCGCCGAGCTTACAGGAACGCGGGCACCGAGTGTGGCTTACCGCCGCAAATAACCTGCGTGTTCAAGAACACAGTAATGCTACCGCAACCAAGATTATCCGGTGGTATGTCATCGAAAATCCAAATATTCGCGTGCAGACAAGTGCGGCCGATAGCTTGTACAAGAACGAGTTGACCGCGACAATCGGCGGCTTTCAACCCGTGGAGGACACCGGCCGCGCATTCGCGTGGGCACAGGGACTTACCAACGGAGGCGGAAACGCCCATCCGCGGGACATGTGGCAGTTTGAGCTTAAGGATTCAAGCACCATATTCATGCAAAGAGGTTACTCCGGACAACAGCTCTCGTATCGCTGCTTCGTTGTAGAGCTCCCCTAACCTGGCTAGCCTGGAAAATTCACCAAATTTGGCGCAAAGTTTAACGAGAGCGCCTACCG
>CAZGYL010000393.1:0-5314 GCA_964529985.1 uncultured Planctomycetia bacterium
CCCTGTTAGTAAAAATTCCGCTGCCCCGACGAGAAAAAATGTTGAAACTCCGCCTGAGCTATGGTAGAAAATCAAGCGTAAAAGCAAATGGTGGAGCGTGATGGTGGCCCGAAGAATCCGCTATTCGTATGCTAAACTAGCAGGGGGCAACCCCAACCCAACCCAACCCAACCCAACCCAACCACGCTAGCCGCCTAGTCGCGTTCCGGTTCTTAAAGAGCGAAGAAAGAAACTCGAAGGCTTTTCGCCTCTATCCCGCCGTCTTCAATTATCTCCACAGTGGGTCTTCTTTCCAAAAAACTCTCTCGAATTCAAAGGAGGTGACCATGAAGGGTACGTGCCTTTTTGTTTCGTTTTGTTTGTTTTCCACGCTCCTTAAAGCTGCTTACGATTCTGCTTTAGCACCTTATCCGCAGAAAACGGAATCATTCGACCAAGCTGTGGAAGAAATCCTTTCGCGCATTGAGGCGAATGCCCCTGCAGGCGGTGCATTTTCCGCAGCAGGTACTTGGCTGGCCGATCCGGCCTGCAAGCTCGATCTCGACAGAAACCACTATGGGCCCCTTTCGCTTAAAAGCGCTCTTAACTGGCACCTTCCGCACCCAAAGCGCTACTGGGAGAAGGGCTCCTTCAAGATCATGGGGTTGGGATCCGAGCTGAGAATCGAGAAGGAGCCTGACGCAGCTTCGCCCGGCGACTGGTGGCACAAGCAGGGAGATTGTCTTTTCTCAAGGCGGTGGTCTGAGGACTGGCCGGTTATCTGGCGTTTTCACCACGATCTTCTTGAGGCGGGAGCTCTTGCTTATCCCGAAGGGCTCGGCCTTCTGCTTTGGGCTTTTCAGCCCGGTGAGTTTCTCAGGCGCGCTCAGTACCTGGAAGTAGGAGAAGACAGAGAGTTCGCCGGCCGGCTTTGCAAAACGCTGGTCTCAACACCCGGCTGGATTAAAACTCCTCCTTACCTCAGGAACCGCACCTCCTTCCCGTTTAACGAATCCACTTTAGCTTCCTGGGCCCAATGGAAACCCCAAATCACGTATTTCATAGATCCTGAGAAGTGGATCGTAACGGGCGCCCGGTTCACATATTTCAAGGTACTGCGGAGCGGGCCCAAAGACTGGACGGCAAAAAGCAAACCCTCGGGGCTTGTAGTAACCTGCGCAGCTTCTGAAATCGGGCGTACCGAGCAGGGCACATTCTACCCCGCAGCCACCATAGGTGAGGTCTGGAAAGATGAGAAGCTCCTCAGGCGCACGGTCATCCAATTCACATTTCTTGCCTATCCCCAGGAAATCCCCGCCCTGAAGCTGCCCGACGACAAGAGAATGATCGATCCCTGGCCTCCATACCAAGTTGAGGTCTACAAGCGTTTGATCGCCACCGGGGACGACAGTTATGCAACGCGACTGGGCCTTGCTAAAGCTTTCGCCTATGAAGGCTATGTCGTTGAGGCCGAGCAGGAGATGATTGCGCTTATCAACGCTCTTGAGAAAGACGACACCCTGATTGCTGAAACGTTCGGGGGAATCGACTGGGAGCTCGGATTTGCACTTTACGAGCTTTTCTGGAGATTCACGCAGACCGACCTTGATGCTTTCTGGGCTCGGGTGCCCCGCACCCACCTTTGGAGCGCCGTAACTGCAAAGGCAGTTGATCTGTACAGGAGATTCCGCCCCCGCGAAGGGGAGAAGATAGAAGCCTTGCTTGGTGCTTTCCGCGAGGTTTTTGAGAATCCCGAGCGCGCTGCACTTCAGGAGGAGTTCTACGAGGATTACCGCAGATTTCTCTACCAAGACCTCCAAGCAGCCCGCGCCCGAGGGGATACGGTCGTAATCAAGCACCTCCAGAAGCTGATTGAGGAGGTCGAGGCCCATATCCAGGGAAAATAAGAAAGGGGGAATCATGACAAACTCCGGAAAACGGTTTTGGACGTGCTTGCTCCTTTGGATTGTTACCTCGGGGATTCTTCTCCTTCCGTGTCCTCCTGACACCTGCCCGACTTGTCCCTACCTGCCCGGCATTACTCTTACAAACGACGGCACCCACGGCTACAGCAGTTCCGATCCGGTGCGGCCTGTAGACGGCGTGCCCCTTGTGCGCACAGACGGACTTTCGTGCTCTTCACCCGGCGGCGGCTGGTCTTTTTACCTTTGTTATCTCAATCGAGTCGCACCTGAAGACACAGGAGCCCAAATCCGCGAAGACGTAGGCTACAACTGGGTTACGAATACGCCGCGGCTTGAAGTGCGTCCCAACGGAGAGCTTTGGCTCCAAATGGGGATCGACCTTGTGAGGTTCCAGCCCGGCCAGGGAGAATGGGTCAACTACACCGGCATATACACGAGGATTGTGCTTACGACCGAAAACGGGACTTCCTACTACAAGCTGGAGGGCGCTCGGGGCGGCTATGCGCTTTTCTTTGCAGACGGGCCCAAGAAGGGCAAGCCTCAGAAAATCGTCGATCCCAATGAGAATACCTGGCTCTTCGATTACTACCCGGAGCAAGGCAAGGCATACGACTTCAAACTCCAGTACATTTATGTCGGTTCCACTGGGTATGTCTTTGAGTTCCGCTACAGCGCCGATAGCGGGGATTTGACGGATGTATACCTGAAGTCGGGCGCTTTGCCCGTCGCCTGGATGCAGCTTGAGTACTACAATCAGATTGTTGAGTTGCAGAAGCCCGGGACCGAAGAAATAGACGAGGTGGGATCCCCGGGAGATCTTAAGAAAATCGTCGTCCGCGAGCGGTTCCAGACAGGTTGGCCGAATCGGACGACCTTTTTCCGCTACTGGACCAGGTACACCGAAAACGGCCGGCCTCATGATCTTAAGTACCTGATCGGGCCGGACAATTTTGAAGCTGCTTATGAAAAGTACGGCAAAGAAGATCTTGCGAATCTATACGATGACGAAATAGACAACGAGTCGAGCGAAACCTATCTTTTCGACTTCAGGTTCGCTTACCACTGTCACTACGAGGTCCCGCCTGAAAACTACGGCCGGGTCAAAGAGGCAAAAGTGAGAACCGGAAGCACCTGCAACTGCGGAGGCGGAACCGATCTTGTGGGCACCTTCACCTACGATTACGTGGTCTATGAGCGGCCCCCTCTTGATGATCCTGCAAGCAAGCCTTTCAACACGCCTTACGTGAAGGTAAGAAGAGTCAACCCTGATGGCACCATCCATTACCTTGAGCTCAACCGCATGGGCTCTCCCCTCACTGTGGTCGACGAAGGGGAGATCGACCAACAGACCAAGCGCTGGGCATGGAAGTACGAATATTACGACAGGGATCCCCAAAACCCGGATATAGAGGCTCACGACGGGCTTCTCAGACGCATTTACCACCCTTCTGCATGCGACGCAAGCACCTACAGTTGGCCGGACGGCACAGTCGGGTTTCGAAACCGAGGGCTTGTTGAGGAATTTGAATACACGCTTTACCAAGATCAAGCACTAAGGGCCGGCTCAGGGAAGCTCCTCTGCAAGCGGATTTACGACCTCGGCGGGGATCCTGACATGAACCGAGTCGTGCTGCGGTTCACCTATCCTGACTCGGGAAACGTATGGTATCCGCAAACCCGGATCGACTATCCTGGAAACGGCAAGGAGGTGGTCACCACTTACAGCTATACTTGGGATCAGTCGCACCCAAGCAAGATGCTTTCGCGTACAACGATTTATCCTGAGGTAAGAGAGCCCGGGGGGTTGCCAGAAGGAGGCGGAGTTGTATACCAGCGCACCGAAACCTTTGAGAGCAAGGGACTTCTTGAAACAGAGACCGACGAGGAAGGTTATGTAACAGAATATGAGTATTCCGCGCTTGGGCTCATCACTAAGAAAACCGTGGATAAGAGGCAGGAGGGGCTTAATCTCGTCACCGAGTTCACCTACGACACATGGGGGAAGCTTACCTCGCAAGTTACTAAAAGCGATGGAAGCGTTCTTCAGAGGCGCAGGTGGGTTTATACGGCCCTAAGCGGCGGAGATCCCGGAGACGGCTATCTCCCAAGAGTGGTTACGTTGAAGTACGACCACGTACTTGAGGACGGCGACGGAGGTACGGTCTCTGAGCGCGACGGCGTTATACACATGACGGTGAGTTCTCTCGAGGGCAAACTTCTTGAGCAGGCAAAAGGCCATCTGGCCGGCGCCGAAGTATCTCTTTCCAGTGATTTCGACTGCACACAGAAAACCCTTCGGAGCGCTTTTAATTCCGAAGGCATTCTTACTGAGCGGGTAAGCTACAAGTATGAGGGTCCTGTTGTTGTGGAGCGCAGGGAATGGGAGGATGCAAACAACGAGAGCCAAGGCGGCACCTATGTCACCACCTATGTTTACGACGACATGGGCCGCTTGGTGCAAATCCAAGATCCCGGGGGAACCATCACAAAGTACACTCGCGGCCCTATGGGAAGAATCCGGCAAGTTTATGTGGGAACCGCGCTGGAGAATCTCACGCTCATTGAGCAGCGATACTACGACTGGGAAGACCAAGAGGAGGGAACAGGAAGCGGCCTTCTTACAAAGGTTATCTACAAAGTGGACTCAAGCGCAAGTAACGACAGGATTTTGCGCCTGGGATACGACTGGCGGGAGCGCCTCGTATGGAGAGCGCAAAAATTCTCCCAGGACGAGAGCCTCTGGCAGGTGACAAAGTACAGTTATGACAACATGGACCGCAGGACGGAAACAGCGAGGTATTTTGCAAGTCACACAGCGGAGTTTTGGCGCCAGGAGACATGGCCCAATGCATACGGAAGCGACAGTCAGCCTTACAGGTACTGGAAACACGTGCTGGGGCTCGCATACGACGCCAGGGGCCGGGTATATGAGAAGACCGAGTACTGGGTGCCTGTTCTGAGCGGCGGGGAAGGCACCCCCGGAATGACCCTTAAACGCTTCATTTGGCATGACGGCCGCGGTCTTGTCCTCAAAGAGAAGGGGCCCGGCATGGACTTTGTAAAGCACAAATACGACGGCGCAGGGAGGCTTGTGGCCCGGTACTTCGGCTTCCAGAGCTCCGAAGCTGACAGCGATCATGCGGCTGCTTCGGACGTCGAAGGCGATACGATCCTCTGGGAGGAGCACTATCAGTATGACGAGGCCGGCAGGGTGATATTCAGAAGGCGGTATGAGAGAAAACCCGCAAGCAGCGTTACAGGTCAGCTTGCCTCGGCGGTCCCCACCGGTGCGCGGGGTGATTATTTGGCTCTTTGGTACTACCCGGCCGGCCGTGTAAAATACGAGCTCAGGTACGGAGACAACGGGGGGCAGGATATGACCGAGCGGCCTGATTACGGCCAGAGCGATC
>CAZGYL010000394.1:0-5300 GCA_964529985.1 uncultured Planctomycetia bacterium
TCCCCGGAGGGACTTCTCTGTCTACGTAAGAGGTGGCTGTAGAGGGTAGGACAGCGATTACCTCGTTGTCCCTGCTTACCAGAATCGAACGCCCGGGCGGAAGGACCTCATCCAGAAGAGGCGAGAATCCCCACCTCAGCACAACGCTGTCGCCGTGAACCGTACACGCACCTTCGGGGGGGTAGACATTGCCTGGGGTAGCCCAGAGGAGGAGAGGAAGGCAAAGCCCCACACCCACTGCAAGCAATCCCGACCAACGCATGGCGAACCTCCTTTAAGGATCAGCCCTACGAGGTCTTGGGAACCCGCAGCCCTACGCTTTCTATTGTGCTTCTTTAGGTTATGATAAGGGCACGACCGGGCCGGCACAAGAAAAAGCGTGCGGTTTTTCCCGGGCTTCTGAAGAGAGGGAGCACACGTGCGGGCTCTTTACTTCGATGGCGGGCTTCGAGAGCTTCCCCGGGCTCCGAAGCCCCGTCCGGGTGCCGGGGAGGTTCTTGTACGCGTTCTTTACGCCGGTATATGCGCCACCGACAAGGAAATAGTAAAAGGGTATCTCAGGTTCCAAGGCATTCCGGGACATGAGTTCGTGGGTGTGGTGGAGGAGCCTGCCGATTCACCTTGGCTGGGAACTCGGGTGGTCGGGGAAATAAACTGCGGTTGCGGGAGTTGCGAGTGGTGCTTACGGGGTGATCAGCGCCATTGCCCAAAGCGTACGGTACTGGGAATCGCGGGAAGGGACGGGGCTTTTGCAGAGTATCTTACCCTCCCGGCGGACAGGCTTCACCGGGTTCCAGAAGAAGTTTCCGATATCGAAGCCGTCTTTGTGGAGCCGCTGGCGGCGGCTTGTCGCATTAAGGAGCAGCTTGCTGCTTTACCCGAGAGGATTCTGGTCTTGGGCGACGGCAAATTGGGACTGCTCGCAGCGCAGGTGTTGGCACTTCAGTGCGAGGTTCACCTTTTCGGCCGCCACCCAGATCGGGCGCGGCGGATTCTCGGGGAGCGGGTCAAGGTGCGGGACGGCTTGCCTGAAGGTGAAAAGTTCAGGCTCGTTGTAGAGGCGACCGGCACGCCCCAAGGTCTTGAAGCGGCCTTGAAACTGACTGAACCCGAAGGATTTGTGGTTCTGAAAAGCACGTATGCCGGAGCTCACCCTTTCGACTTGTCGGTCTACCTTGTGGTCCCGGAGGTAACGCTTGTAGGTTCGCGGTGCGGTCCTTTTCCGGAGGCGATTTCGCTGCTTGCAGCCGGGCGCATTTCGGTCGAGCCTCTTGTGGAAGCGGTATACCCCTTAAGCAAATGGCGTGAGGCTTTCGAACGGGCTCTCCGTCCGGGATCGCTTAAGGTGGTGTTGAATCTAAGGAATGCGTGACGAGGGAAGACGCGAGAAGAGCTATCCCGTGCGCTGCTTTCAGGGCGTTCAGACGCATAAGTTCGTGCGCTGCATCATTAGGAGCCGGTCTTCTCGCGTCTTTCCTCGGAGCAAGCATTCCGCACCGAAAGGTGTCTCCGTTGGGGACTGGTTAGGCCACCGAGTGTGTGGAGGTCGGCTTTGGTCATGACCTGGGGCGGGTTGTGAAGGGAGTGTGAATGAGTTGAGGGTTGGATTAGGAGCCGGTCTTCTCGTGGGGAAGCCCGATCTCCACACCCAGGCGTTTTCGAATCCTGCGCGGTTGTATGCGGCTGGGCGAGAATGGCCCCGGAGGCGAAGAAACGATTCTGAAAGCAGTGGAGGGGTGCCGCTCGTTGCAATCTCGGCCTTTGCGTGCCAGAATCGGTCCCTACGACTTGATTGAGCTCTGGAGGAAGAAAGACCGGCCCGCCGGAGTCGACGTGCCGGCGGACCGGGAAGGCGGAGTTCGCCGGCCCGCCGTTCCGTTTTGGTTCTTGGCGGTCAAAGGTTGAGGCACCAATGGTTGAGGCAACTGATATACTGCGATCCTCCCGCTCGCCCGGAAGTGGGAAGCCGGAACGGGGTGAACTGTATCTCGGTATAGACGTCGGATCGGTTTCGGTTGCGGTGGTTCTGATAGAGAAGACCGGAGGAATCGTCCAAAGCGACTATAGACGCCACCATGGCGAACCTGAAGAGATCCTGAAAGAGATCTTGCAAACTTTTCCTCTGAATAAAATCCGCTCTTATGCTCTTACGGGAAGCGGCGCGGAACGCCTCGAACTGCAGGCAAAGCGCCTGGACGATTCGGTTGCCCAGCTGGAAGCCGTAAGGTTTCTGTTCCCCGACGCCCGGAATATTCTCTCTGTAGGTGGAGGATCTTTCAGTCTTACCGAATTGGACGAGAAAGGACGTTTCCTTCGTAACGTTACGAATTCAGCGTGTGCTTCGGGCACGGGTGCCTTCCTTGATCAGCAGGCCCTCCGTCTGGGTATCGCGCCTGAGAGGCTGGGCAGTGTTGCGGCGGAACATCACGGTGTGGCTCCACCTGTTGCCACAAGGTGTGCTGTTTTTGCAAAAACCGATATGATTCACCTGCAGCAGGAGGGATTCACTGTTGAAGCTGTAGCTCGGGGTCTCTGTTACGGGTTGGGGTCAAGCACCGTTGAGGGTTTGCTGGGAGGGCGGAGAATCCGGGGAAAGACCGTCATTGTGGGGGGTGTAGCGCGGAACGAATGTGTTGTGGAACAGATCCGGCGCAAACTGGGAGTCGAGACGGTTGTGCCGGAGCGGCCCGAGTTGGTGGGCGCCCTCGGGGCCGCCCTCTGGGCGCGTACGCACGGAGAGCCTGTTATTTTGGATCCAAGTTCAATCGGTGCAAGGAAGCGGGGAACCGAAGGAGCGGCGCTGAGACCTCCTCTTGCTTTGAGACTCTCTGAATACCCTGAACCAAAGTACGTCGATTGGTGGATTGATGACGCAGGAACCGAAGCCGCTGTTCTGGTCGAACCTCCTCGCGGCGGGGCGCTTCGTGTAGCGCTTGGGGTTGACATTGGAAGTACAAGCACCAAGGCGGTTCTGACTGAGCCGAGCGGGCGGACTGTGGCTTGGGCTTACCGCAAAACGGCCGGTGACCCCCTGAGAGCCACGCAGCTTGTTTTTCAAGCTTTTTTGGATATGGAACGGCGGCACGGAGTCCGCTTCGAGGTCATCGGCGCAGGTACGACCGGATCCGGCAGGAAAATGGTGGGTGCGGTCATCGGAGCCGATCTGGTACTGAACGAGATAACCGCTCACGCAAAAGCCGCCGTCCACTTGGATCCCGAGGTCGACACGATCATTGAGTTGGGCGGGCAGGACGCTAAGTTCACCCAGCTTGCAGGCGGTGTGGTTTACAACTCGGTTATGAACTACGTGTGTGCGGCCGGAACGGGGTCTTTCATTGAGGAACAGGCTCAAAAGCTTGAGATTCCTCTTGACAAGTTTGCAGAAGCGGCCATGGGTGTGACCGCGCCTGTGACCAGCGATAGGTGCACCGTGTACATGGAAAGGGACCTTCAGCGGCTTTTGGCCATGGGTTGGTCGAAGGCGCAGGTCGCTGCTGCGGTTCTGCATTCCGTGCGGGACAACTACCTCAATAAGGTGGTGGGGGGGCTGCGGATCGGAAGGAAAGTGGTTTTTCAGGGCGCCACCGCACGGAACAAGGCCCTTGTTGCGGCTTTCGAGCAGCGGCTCGGCGTACCGATTAAAGTTTCTCCGCTTTGCCATGTCACGGGCGCACTCGGCATGGCGCTCTTGGTACTCGAACGCGTCGAAGGTCCTACTTCTTTCAGAGGTCTTCGGTTCGCCCGCGAGCGGATCAGTGTCGAAAATGAAGTATGCGGACTTTGTCACAACCACTGCAGACTTTCCTTGATACGCGTTGGATCTCAAACCGTGGCTTGGGGGCTTAAGTGCGGCCGCGAGTATGAAGACCGGAAGCCGCGGGTCAAAGATGCGGGAGGCTATCGCTTTCTGCAGGCTCGGGAGGCGGCTCTTTTGGGCCGGCCGCAGGGAGGGAAACGATCCGGCAGGTTCAGGATCGGAATTCCTCGCGCTCTAACGACTTACGGTTACCTTCCCTTGTGGCGGACTTTTTTTGAAAGCCTGGGCTGCGAGGTTGTCCTGTCTCCGCCTACGAGCGGAGATACCCTGAGCAAGGGCGAGGAGCTCGTTTCAACCGAGTTGTGCGCGCCGATTCTAGCGGCGCTGGGGCATGCGGCCCAACAGGTGGAAGGCGATGTGGACTTTGTTTTCTTCCCCCACACTATCAGGGAAAGGTGTCCTGCCGGATACACAAATGCGTACTTCTGCTGCTACGTTCAGGCCTGCCCCAGCATTTTGCGGAACCTCGAGGAACTGAAGGACCTTTGCAGCCGGAAACTGCTTGCGCCGGTTGTGGACTATACCGACTTCAGGGTACTTGCCGAAGGCGTTCACCGGGAACTCGGACCGAAACTCGGTTTTTCACTCCGCCGTATCCGCAAAGCTGTAGGAGAAGGAGTGCAGGCGCTTGTGCGCTTTCAGGAGGAGGCGTTCTCTCTCGGCCGCAAAGCTCTTGCGGAAATAAGGGATCGCGGGGATTTCGGAATCGTTTTGATCGGACGGCCCTACAACACGCTCGACCGCGGTATGAATCTGGATCTGCCCAGGAAGATAGCGGAAATGGGGCATGTGGTCCTGTTTATGGATATGTTGGAAGTGTCGCCCAATCGGGTTGCAGACCGCTACCCTAATATGTACTGGCAGTACGGACAGAGAATTCTTTCCACCGCCGACTATGTAGGGGGCAGGTGGGATCTTTTCCCTGTCTATTTTACGAGTTTTTCCTGCGGACCGGATTCCTACGTACTTACATACTTCAAGGAGATCATGGCTCGATACGGGAAGCCTTATCTCGTTTTGCAGTTCGACGGACACGGAGCGGACGCAGGTTACCTGACCAGAATCGAGGCGGCTTTGGAATCCTTCCGCACCTACTTCGAGCGGAAGGCCCGACGGCGATTGGCTGCGGGTTGACTTGAAGGAGAGCAACTATGGTTGCCCTTCTGGATTTCTCAAGTCTCGGGCCGGAAGACATAGTTTTTATTCCTCCCATGGAGCCCATAGCGGCGCGGCTTGCAACCGGAGTGTTCCGGGGCGTAGGCTGCCGGGCGGAAGTACTTCGTGAAGACGAAGAAACTCTGCAGACGGGCCTCAAGCATACAGCCGGCAACGAGTGTACACCTTGCCCGGCAACGATCGGCTCCATGGTTGTTGCAATGGAAGAGCGGAAGCTGGATCCCGGGAGAGTCGTCTTTTTCATGCCTACGATATGCGGGCCTTGCCGCTTCGGGCAGTACGGAACTCTGGCTTCCCTGGCCTTCAG
>CAZGYL010000395.1:0-5298 GCA_964529985.1 uncultured Planctomycetia bacterium
TTTGTATTTCCGATCCCATGCTTCCCAGGTGATCGTGGCGCCTCTTTCAACCATATGCCGCCAACTCCGATCGCCCGGTGCGATCATCAGGTGGATCGCGGCCGCGTCCCGGCCGTTCTCAAACAGACCCTCCAACAGGTATTGCGCGGCATAGACAGAGCAACGCATCCCGCGTCGCGCCAGCCACCGAGCCACGTGCGCGCGGTGTGCCTCCGGCACCAGACCAAAGGCCAGCGGAAACAGATTGGCGTGGAGCGAAACGTGATCCGTGTTTGCACCGTCGCGATACAGACCTTTCTTCTCGTCAAAGAACTTCTCCTGGAACGCCCGGTGCACCTTGGCCTGGCGGGCGGCGAATTCCGCAGCCTCACCGCGGCGTCCCACCGCCCGCGCCAGGTCGGCCATCAACCGAAGCGCCCGCAAGTGAAAGGCGTTTACCACAGTGTTGTATTCTGTGAACACGTAACCGTCGCGCTCGCCCTTGGGCCAGTCGACGATGTCTCCCCGTTTAATATGCCTGGGGTAGCTTCGCACCAGACCGTCCGGCCCCACACGGTCCAGCAACAGCTTGGACTTGAGCGCGTCATAGCGCGAGGCCAACCAGGCCGCATCGCCCGTGTGCATCCAGTCGGCGTGCGCCATGAAGACCATGTGTGGTGCCCATTCGGTGGGCCAGGTGCCGTGCCGCATCAAATGGTCAAACGTGTCGCGCGCCATCTGCTTGTCGTAGTCCGTGTAGTAGTGCGAAAGCTGATTCAGGTAAGCGTCGGCCTCATACGGAATGCGCTCGCGGTCGCCATCCACGTACAGCCCCGCGAAACTCGTGGCTTTGATGGAATAGCGACACAGTTCCCAGACGCGGTTGAGCATCTCATCTGAGCACTGAAAGAACGCCGCGTTGTCGTCCCACGATTTCAAGAATGCCGCACGCCGGCGAATCTGCGCCGGTTTCAACTTACCCGGCCAGCCGTCGAGCTCGACCCAGCGGAACGGCAGCACCACGCCCCACTCCGGCGGAGTGAGGATAGCCGGCGGATGCCGGTTCGACTGCGTCTCGGTGTTCCGCTTGTCGGGCGGCGGCGCCACCACCAGTGGCGTCGTCCCGTCAAGTTCAACGGTGACCGCTGCATAACGCACTGTCCCCGGCGGCCGGCGATCGACGCGTCCGTTCTTGAGCGCTTCGCCGAAGTGGACCGTTATCCGGCCGGTCGCGTTCTTTGGCGGTCGAAGTTCGATATTCCCGAACGCCACACGACCGAAGTCCACAAGAGTCACGCCCGCAGCGACGTTTGTGATCGTAACCGGCGGCTGTTCGACAAGATGGGTCGGGGCAGCGGAAGCGCCTGCGCCAAGCAGGCACTTTAGCGCGGCCACACAGATCGCCGAATGGATTCGCGCAAGTGGCTTCATGGCTGTCTAGACGATGTTTGCCCTTGGAGATTCAATGGCTGAAGCAGCCCGCGTTCGATGACGGTAAAAGAACTCGCGACCGCCTCGTGCTCGTCGGTCTGCCTCAGTAAGGCAAGGCGTCGAAGAAGACCGCCTGCAGGCGAATGCAGCGGCTGGCAAGCTGACGATCACCAGCATTGCAAAGCGTCTTTCATAAGCTGTCATTTGTGCTCCATGTCATTATGCCAGCGGATGTCGGCGGTTCGCTTCTTGATGTCAAGCGTCACAGAAGCGTACTTGAACATTCGCGTATAGCGAAAGCCGTCCCTCTTAGCCGGACCGTTCGGCGGTCCAAGGGGGCGATCGTATTCCGGGAACCAGCGCATCCAGCGGTTGTTTTCGTTCGCCGAGTACCCCTCGTGAACACGGAAGTAGCTGTATTTGCCGGCGCAGATCAGAAAGACGGCCAATGGATAGACAAGGGCCACGCGCGCCTTCGCCTCGGACCCCGCAGTTGCGTGCCCCTCGTCGATACCCATGACACTTGTATTGCCGGGGGTGCTCAACCCGGCGGTGAAGGCGATGATCTTGCCCTGGCGCGCGGCTTTCTGCACGGCGTCGATGCCCTTGGCCACATATTCCTCATAGCTCATGCCGCCCACGGGATGGAAAAAGTTTTCCAAGTACGAGCCGTCGAAGTAGTGGAGGTATCCAAGACCGGCGTTCTTGAGGCGAGCGCGGAGGAGGTTGGCGATCATAAGTTCGTTCGGGCCGATGGCTTCGCGCAGTTGCTTCATCATCGAGTGATAGCCCAACACTATCCTTCGCTTCTTGACAGCCCCGATCTGCCGGGCAAGGTAGCCCGGTTCAAGGACCTTGACGTTCCCGTCCACGAAGATGCCGTCAATGACGGGATCCGCCGTCATTACGCTGCAAGAGCGGACCCACCACGCGCGCACTTCCGGGTCGGACAAGTCGTAAGCCTGAAGGCGGTTACGAACGAGCTTCGTGTTGCCGTTCCGGTCCTTGAGAAATGCTCCGCGAATTCGCACCAGATCCTTGTTGGCCGCGTAGCCGCCGTAATGAACGAGGACATTACGGTAGTAGAGAATCTTGGCGTTGGGATTGAGCCTCTTCACAGCCCGGGCTGCGGCCAGGGTCCCCGCCTCGACGGAACCGTAGTCCTTGTGCCCGTTAGCCTTCTCGAACGTGATCAGTGGGAACCGGGCCAGGAAAGCAATTTCTTCGCGGGTATAGGACGTGGCCTTGCGGATGTGCATGTATAGCGGAATGCGGTCCCAACTGAACTCGGGATAGCAGTCCTTGGCCACGGAGTGACTTTTGTCACTGCCATCCGAAGCAAAGCATACCCCCAGTGACGCTGATGCAAAGCCGGCGATCACCACAAGCCGGGAAAGACCTCTCCTCAACCAAAAAGGGCTCGGCCGTTGTGTTTTCATACTGACTGCCTCACGCTTGCTCATTGCACACTGGTTACCGCTCGCAGTTCCACCCTACGAAGCTGCGGACTTGCCCCGGAGAATTCCGAAGCAACCTCCGACATCAACGGCTGCATTCCAGGTGCAGGGATCGTCGCCTTTCCCGGAGCGGAAAGCGACTTGCAGATCCTCGAGGGCAGTTTCAGGCCCTTCATTCTCTGGCGCTTCCTGACACGGACGGCCACCAAAGTCCGGTATCCCAAACTGCTTGGCGAACATCGTTGATTGTACTCGTTCCTCCACAACGCCGCCAAGGCATAAGCCTCCCGCAGGTCTGCAAACGCCTCCTTTTCAGTTTGCTAGCCCCGCATACCTTTACCCCTCTCGTAACTTACAAAGAACGTCACGAGCCGGCTGCCTCATAGCTCTTCTTCTCATCTCTTGCCTCGGCCCATTTCCCGTAACATTTTGATGAGGCAACCACCCTATTTCAGTAACATTTTTGTGACTCAATGCGAGTCCTGCTTGGCTATCGACTAAGTCAGGCGCGTGAAACGAACCGCCAATGAACCTCCTCTTGCAGAGCGCCATTCCGGATCCCATATAACTGCGATAGTGGCACCCCGGCGGGCCAGTCCGTTCCTCTGCGCGGCTTCACGCGCTGCAGCTACGATCGCTTCTTCATCTTCCATGTTCTCAACTTTAACAGGTACAACTCCATGGTAAAGGCAAACACGCCTCAAGGTGGCCTCTCGATCGGTCAAAGCCATAAGCGCCGCATCGGGATGGCTTTTTGAAAGGCGCAGCACCGTTCCCCCGGATCGCGTTGCAACCGCAATAACCGCAAGATCAACCAAGTCCGCCATAAGAGCAAGCGCCCCGCTTAAAGCCGGCACAAGGCCGAAGTCTTGCTCTCCCGTAAGATAGGGATTCGGAGCCTCCCGAATCCACGATTCGGCTTCAGCGATAATGGAAGCCATTGTTTCAACCGCAAGCGTCGGATAACTTCCGGCCGCTGTCTCGCCGCTCAGCATAAGCGCATCCGAGCCTTCCTCCACAGCTTTGCTTACGTCAGCCACCTCAGCACGCGTCGGCCGGGGGTTCACCGTCATGGATTCAAGCATCTGGGTTGCGGTTATCACGGGTTTGCCCATGCGCCTGCTGAGCCTGAGGATCGACCGCTGTATATGGGGAACCCGGACGGCCGCAAGCTCAACCCCCAGATCACCTCTTGCGATCATCACTCCATGGGAAACCGCCATTATCTGCTCCAAGTTGGCCACGGCTTCGGGCTTCTCGATCTTCGCAATAACCGGAATATCAGCTCCCGACTTTTTTATTATTTCCTTTACCTCCTGGACATGCTCGGCCTGCCTCACGAATGAAACGGCAATGTAATCCACACCCTGCTCAATCGCAAACGCAAGGTCACTGCGATCTTTTTCAGTAAGCGCAGGCAGCTTAAGCGCAGCCCCCGGCAGGTTGACTCCTTTGTGTTCCTTGAGAATCCCGCCGTGAATCACGCGGCAGCGGACCCGCTCCGTGCCTTCCTCTTCTACAAGAAGCTCAATATTTCCGTCGTCAAGAAGCACCCGATCGCCTGAAACCAAGTCCTTTAGGATTTCAGGCAGAGAGATCCCGAAAGACTCAGCAGTCCCGCCGTCTTTCTGATCCGTCAAAAAAACCACCGATCCGGGTTTAAGCACGACCTCGCCGCCTGCAAGCCCTGTCACCCGGATCTTAGGGCCGCAGAGATCTCCAAGAATCGCAACAGGGCGCCCCACCTCCGCAGAGGCGGCGCGCACGCGTTCGATGATCCGACGATGCCAGGTGTGATCACCGTGCGAGAAGTTCAAACGGACTACATCCACCCCGGCCCCAAGCAGGCGTTTTATCACAGCGGGATCACTGCTTGCGGGACCGAGTGTGGCAACGATCTTTGCGCGCCTGCCGGCCTGAGGCACAACCTGGAATGCCTCTTCGGGAATTCTGCCGGCTGCAAGACTCTCAGCCGTAACAACCGCTGTAAGCTGTTCCTCCTCCTTGAATCGCCCCTGAAGATCCTCTTTCTCCTCGCTGTTGCGCGCTACAAGTACGAGCTGCAAGAGCGGCCTGTTTTCAAGCAGGGTTTTCACCCCATCGGGACCGAAGTCAGGAGTGTGAAGGTCTACAACCGCAAGGGAAAAGCGCCCGCTTAAAGCACGCGAAAAACCCTGGCCCCCTCCGGATACGGCTTCCACATCAAGCCCGCGGCTGCGAAACAGGCGCACGGCCTGCAGCCGGAGTTTTTCATCCGACGTAATAACAAGAACCTTCATGGCTTATTCTCCCTTTGTTGAGCCACCGCTACCTTGTAGCACGACTGCAGGCCGGTATGCAAGGAAAAGGCAAATGTCCCCTAGTCCCGTTCCTACAGCCCCGGCAAGCTATAGGGCCCCATAAGTGCCTCATCCAATAAATACGGGAGCGG
>CAZGYL010000396.1:0-5298 GCA_964529985.1 uncultured Planctomycetia bacterium
TATTGGATGAGGCACTTATTGGGCCCTATAGCTTGCCGGGGCGAATTGTAGGGACGGGAAAGTGATTTCTGCATGAGGCACTAGACTCGGCGGCTTCGCGCAGCCACGTACGCTTCCGCGGATCATGCACATGCTCAAAATCAAATCCCGTGCTCCCGCAGTAAATCTCCCTCAAGCGCCTGACAGCCTGGAGAGCCGAACGGCATCCTTCTGCAGCAGGTCCACCCACAACCCAGGCGGGCAGTTCCGACAAATCCCGCTCGGAAAGGCCATGATATTGAAACGTCAGAGAAGGATCGCCTTCGGCTTCGGCCCCGGCCGGCCCGAGCCTTGCAGCTAAGTGCCCGTACGCTCTCAGCGATTGAGCGAGGTTCGCGGCGGCGCATACCGAACGCAGCAACAAAGCGGGAATCGGCTCTGCTGAGGGCATCAGAGCGACAGCGGAAGGCGGTTCCCCCTCGGGAGCAGGACTCTCAAGCGCGGCCGCAGTACCGCTTGCCCGCCGGCGCCACTTCAGGAAGGCATCTCTTGTTGCAGGATCCACGGAACTCGGATCCCGCATAAATCTCTCATAAAGCTCGATTACGTAACCGGCGTCAAAACCGGAAAAACCATGCAGACGGTTTAGGTCATCCTGCCCATTCATGCACAGCTACCTCATTTCATTGGGCCACCGCCCGGCGGGGCTCTGCTGGGGCCTTCCCAATAATAGGACAGGCTGAAGAGGTCTACAAAGTACCCTCCCGCAAGTCGCCGTTCCTGATCAGCCGGGGATTCCCAACCCGCTTTTAGAGCATCGTGCCCCGAAGGATTAGAGTCGCAACGGTGAAGTAGGTCGCAAGGCCGGCGACATCAAGGAACGTGGCTACAAACGGCGTTGACGATGCGGCGGGATCAGCTCCCAAGCGTTTCAGAATGAAAGGGAACATGGAGCCGGCCAGGGTTCCCAATGAAACCACCCCTACAAGCGACAGACCTATGGTACTTCCCACCAGATGCCAAAAATGGCCTCCATCCCCTCCGGCCATGATCTCCCGCACTCCGACAAGTGCAACCCCGATGACACCCAAGATCGCCCCCAAGGAAAGTCCCGAAAGCAACTCCCTGCGCAAGACCTTCCACCAATCATTCAGTTCTATTTCACCCACCGCCATCGCGCGGATGACAAGGGTAGCGGCCTGAGAGCCGCTGTTGCCGCCGCTTGAAAGAATCAGCGGTATGAAAAACGCAAGAAAAGTCACCTTGTTGAGTTCTTTCTCGTAATGCGCGATCACAGCGGCGGTGAACATCTCGCATACCAAGAGGATTATGAGCCACCGCACCCGCTTTCGGACAAGCGTCCGCAGAGGTGTATCCATGTAAGGTTCTTCGAGAGCCTCGACCGCAGCCAGTTTCTGCATGTCCTCGGTCGCGGCTTCTTCAGCCACATCAAGGACATCGTCAACGGTTACGATTCCAAGTAAAATTCCTTGACTGTCGGTAACCGGCAAGGCCACCAAATCGTATTCGCTGAAAACCTGTACCGCGGCCTCCTCGTCATCCGTAGCCTTCAAGCTCACTACATGGCCGTCCATAAGCTCGGACACGGGTGTATTCGGATCGGCAAGCAAAATATCTCGGATTCTCAAGTCATCCACCAGTTTTCCGGCGCTGTCCACGACATAAACAACGTTCAGGGTCTCGCTCTCCCTCCCGTAGCGCCGGATGTAATCAAGCACCTGCTGCACCGTCCAATCCTCGCGCACAGCAAGGTAGTCGGGCGTCATCAACCGCCCGATACTGTCTTCCGGATAACCCAAAAGGCGGAGTGTGACTTCGCGCTCAGCCGGAGAAAGAATCGTAAGCAGGCGCTGCGCGACAGGGCCGGGAAGCTCTTCGAAAAGCGCTGTCCTGTCGTCCGGAGAAAGGTCGTTCAAAAGGGAGGCGAGCCGCTCTCGCTCCGAGGCCAGATCTTCGATAAGCTGCTGCTGGACATCGCTTTCGAGGTACTCGAATGTCTCTGTGGCAAGCTCCCTCGGAAGCAGCCTGAAGACCACCACTCGGTCCTCAGCCGGCAGCTCTTCAAGCAGGTCCGCAAGTTCGGGCGGAGTCCATACCTCAAGAGCATGTCTCAAGTCTTTGAGGTTTCCTGTCTCGATCATCTCTTGAATTTCAGGCTTGAGGAGCTTTCCTATCACGGCCCCACCTCCCTTTCGTCGGGATCGCCCGGCCCGGACAGGCTCGGTTCTTCTTCTCGGCTGGCACGAACTGTGCAAAAGACAAAACCCGCATTATACCGTTGGAAGACCGCCTGTCACCATACATGCGACCCTATTCCCGCTCCCTGTTGCACCTGCTCCGCGCTACCTATAATGGAAATCAAGCACCGCAGGCAGAGCGCCGCCGCTCAGGTAAAGCCTGCGCTCAGTGGAACCAATGGCAGGCGGAGGTAAGTACAGTGAAGCTCCCGAGCCGCGAAGAAGCGTTTGCCCTCTTGCGCGAATTCAATCAATCGGAAAACCTGATCCGCCACGCCCTTGCTGTGGAAGGGGTCATGCGCTACATGGCCCGCAAGCACGGGGAGGATGAGGAGGTCTGGGGGACCATCGGACTGATCCACGATCTTGACTACGAACGGTTTCCTGATCAGCACTGCAAGAAAACAGAGGAAATCCTGCGCGAGAGAGGTTGGCCTGAGGAAGCGATCCGCGCGGTCGTCAGCCACGGGTGGGGTATATGCAGTGATGTAGAGCCCGTAAGCCTGCTTGAGAAAACGCTCTACGCCGTGGACGAGCTTACCGGGCTTGTTGCAGCCGCCGCCCTTGTGAGGCCGTCGCGATCGGTCATGGACCTCACGGCGAAAAGCGTGAAAAAGAAGTGGAAGGACAAGCGCTTCGCGGCCGGTGTCAACCGATCGGTCATAGAGAAAGGGGCCGAACTACTCGGGGTTGATCTTACAGAACTTATAACCGACACGATCATGGGAATGCGGGAGGTGGCCGAGCAGATCGGCCTTAAAGGCAATCCCCCGCCGTCTCAGTAGAACCCTCCGTTTTCCCACCGAAAACAGGCAGGGTTTTTTACGCGTAGCTTACCGCCGGTACGGCCCTGCGGCGCCCCCGCTTGCGGTGGAGCAGTCGCTTCGTGCGCTTGCGGCGCCGCCCCACGGATCGCCCGAACCCCACGCCGTTGCGGCTCAAAGGATAAAGGCGCTTCTTGTGCCGGTGTAGGAGCGCAAAGCGACCGGTGGTGCTTCTCACCTCCACAGGTCCGGCCGTGCGTTCCCGCCCCCGGTCCTGCGGCTTGGCCTGGCGTGCAGTCTGCGAGCGCCTCTCGTTCCTGCGGGCCGGTGCCGGCGGCTGCTCTTCAACAGCTTCACCCAGGATTTCACGCGCAAGCATGTCAAAATCCCTTGCGCCGGGAGCAGCGTGCGCGTATTCGAAAATCGTCCGGCCGTGACTGGGAGCTTCCGCCAAACGAACGTTCTTGCGGATAACCGTACGGGTTACTGCATCTCCGAAATGATTCTTTATGTCCTCCAGGACCTCTTTGGAAAGGGAGGTCCTCGTGTCATACATGGTAGGAATCACGCGGCTTAGATGCAGCGAAGGATTAAGCCTCCTGGCAATGAGATCGATAACGCCCAGAAGCTTGGCAAGGCCCTGCAGAGCGAAAAACTCGGTCTGTATCGGGATAAAAACTTCGCGGGCCGCTGCAAGAGCGTTCAGACTCAGAATCCCCAACGAGGGTGGACAATCGAAGAATACAAAATCAAAAGAGTGCTCCTCAATGTACGGCTTCAGCGCATCCCGAAGCAGCGTCTCCCGCCCCACAGCGTTTACAAGCTCAACTTCGGCTCCGGAAAGATCTATATTAGCGGGGACGAGCGAGAGCCCCGGCCGCAGGTGGTAAAGCACGGCTCTCTCAAGCGGCTCCTCCCCCACAAGTACGTCGTAGACCGAGCAAGCCAGATTGTGAATATCCACATTGAGGTGGATGCTCAAGTTGGCCTGGGGATCCAAGTCCAGAAGAAGGACCTCCTTGCCCATCCGACCCAGCGCGGCTCCGAGATTCACCGTGAGTGTGGTTTTTCCCACACCCCCCTTTTGGTTCATGACGGCTATCAGGCGAGGAGCCACGTTTTGTCCCACCTTCTCAGACGAAGCTTTTTGAGCGCCTCCTCCGTTCCGGCCTTCCTACCAGCTGCGTGCAGACACCATAATGCCGAAAACCGCCGCGTGTCAACGTTTTGGGCGATTTTCCGCACGCAGGCTCATTCCCCCGGAGGCTTCTGTGGCGTAGCATCCGCGGCAGAGCGACACCCCGATTGTGACGGGGTCCAGCCCGTGGAGCGAGCATGCGAGAGTTCGAGTACATTGAAGCGATCAAACGACTTGTCCGCCGGCATTCCCCCGCCGGACTCAGGGTGGGTATCGGAGATGACGCTGCGGTGCTGCGGGCCTCAAGGAGCCCGCAGGTACTCTCTACAGATTGCCAGATTGAAGGTGTGCACTTCCGCTTTGGGTGGCTCACCCCTCAACAAGCGGCCCGGCGGGCTGTGGAAGCGGCTCTGAGCGACCTGGCGGCCATGGGGGCCCTGCCGCGGGCTCTCCTTGCTGCGATTCAACTTCCCCTCGGGTTCTCCGACCGCAAAGCGCTGGCCTTTGCCCGCGGCTTGTCTGCAGCGTGCCGAAGACACGGGATCGCCTTTGCAGGAGGCAATGTTGCGGCCTATGAGGGCCCTTTCAGCGTGACACTGACGGTGGCAGGCGAAATTCGGTCGGGATCAAGGCCGCTTCTAAGATCAAGAGGTGAACCGGGCCACGTGATCTTTGCAACAGGACTGCCCGGGCTCGCCCGGCTGGGAATGGAGGCGCTTAAGAAAAAAGCAACCTTGCAGCCCTTCCTGCGTAAAGCTGTACGCGCGTATACCACACCGAAGGCGCAGCTTACCGAAGGCACCTTCTTAAGCAGGCAGCCCGGCGTGGGAGCCGTGATCGACCTGAGCGACGGCTTGGCGGGAGATCTGAAGCATATAGCGCTTGCAAGCGGCGTGGGGGCTGAGCTCCAGTTCGCCCCCCCAAAGGGCTTTCTTGAGGCTTGCTCATATCTCGGCCTCGATCCCTATGAATCTATGCTCGGGCCCAGCGATGATTACCAACTGCTTTTTACAGTAAGCCGCAGGTGGGCTGAAAGGCTCAAGAAAAGCTTTCAGAGACGATTCAGGCGCAAGCTTCTCACACTGGGAAGACTTACCCCCGGGAAAGGCAAGATCACCCTTGTGTATCCCGACGGCAGGCGAATTTCGGTTAACGCCTT
>CAZGYL010000397.1:0-5294 GCA_964529985.1 uncultured Planctomycetia bacterium
CCCTCACTGCCAAATAAAGTGAGAAAACCGCTGCCAAATAAACTGACACTTAGCACATAACCACCTTCATTGCCGGGGGAACGTGGTCGAACGACAGAAACCGGCTTGAGATCTCGGAGCGGAAGCTCAGGGTGGTACAGGCGCCGGAGGTCATCAGAAAAATCGAAGCCTTTCTTACTTGGCTTTATGCGCGTAGGTTGAGGCGGCTGGAACTGGAAATAGCGCTCGTGCCGCCTGCGGCCCTTGACCATGCTCTTTGTGGTGTGCCTGTAGGTACATGTTTTGGGGAAGAGGTATTCGACAGTGCGATAAGAGTTGCCGGCGAAAAGGCAATAAGTTGGAGGACTACGGCCGCGGAAGGTGAGACCTTAGTGCTAAGACCTGCGTTGCGGCGCAGTTCTGTGAAGGACTATGACCTTTACCAAACCGGTGTCTACCCTGTATTGAACTGTTTTGTAGGCGTTCATTCGAGCGGGCCGAGGCTGTGGGTACGAGCTGCCCCGACCCCGAGATCCGGCGTCTACTTGCTGAATTTCAAAATAGCTTGGAGTCACGTCGCAAACCGAGGTGCAATACGCGATACACCGTACGGCGAATTGGAGCTCCCGCAAGTAGCCGGGTTTGTGCTTGCGGGGGCCACGGTTGTGCGAGCTGATGAGACATACCTCTTGGGAGAGTTAAGATTGCCGGAGGAAGAACCCGCATCATTTGCCGTCTTAGCCCGGTTACGGCGGGTCCCCGCCGCCGGTGTTGCCTTGCCCTTCCCGGCGGTTTTTGAGGTCGGAGCTTTTCTTTGGGATCGGCCGCAGGTGTTACTGGGCCGGGACTTCGGCATGTCCGGAGAGTATGAGGATTTGGAGCTTTTCGAAAAAGAAAGCAGGTCTTTTCGGCTATACAGTCCGGAGGCGCTTTTGCAGGAGGTTCGCAAAGCTCTTCCCAAGCGGATCAGGAAAGATCGGCGGCTTAGACTTTGTATCGCCGGATCAGCGCTTTTTGCCGGGATCTACGGGGATCCGAACTCGACGGGGAATATCAAAAAGATTATCAGGAACTTTCTCTGTAAAAAGTTCGCTGAGAAATATCGCGTTGTGACAGCAAGCCTGTGGTGGGGCACTGCAGCGCCGGAGCTCCTCGATCGGGCAAGGGACCCGCAAGGCGGGAAGACATTGCTTGTAGCTGGATGGCGTGACGTTCTTGAGCTTGAGCACGCGGTTGTGGCGCGTTTCCGCGGCCTCGTTGGTTGCAGCGGAGATTTGTGGGCGGGGGAGGGAAGGAGGTTTGTAGCCGATATTGAGCAGGTAAGCGGCGGGTCGAAATCTTTTGTTGTTGAAATGCCGGATCCGGTTGTACGGTGGGGAGGATCGGGAGTTGAGCTAGGGTTTGCGGTTCGGGCCCCGCTTGGCACAAGCTGCGTCCAAATTTGGGTGCGCGGAACGGTTGCACGGACGGTTTTCGGAAACAGCGTTAAGGTGCGTGTAGATCGTCGGGTTAAGCCTGGTGAGGGTGGAAAGCCGGCTCCGCAGGGGCCTGAGATGACAATCGATCTGCCGGATCAGACGGTCGACAGGTGGCGGCATGTAGTTACGGTTCCGGCCGGCCGCGCTTGCCTCTTAAGCGCTGCCCCTGATCCTTCTGAACCGGGGAAAGTGAAGGTCCTTGTTATCGAAGCCGGTACAGAAAAACCTTGGTGATCCGGTGCTGCACGGTTCGCGCAATTTCAGCAAAACACCGCCCGAGGTGACCGTGTGATAGATTCCTTGCGATCTGTTTTTTACTCTTCTTGCCTCGGCCGGGGCTACGTAACCTTTGACGGTACCGCAAGTTGCGACTTTTTGTTGACCGAAAAATTTTTAGGCTTGACGTTGGGGCTTGAGCGAATATAATCCGGTTCTTGATTGGCAGAGGTGCTGAATGAAGAATGTCAGAAATTTTGGCATGGGAGGTGCGTTATGAGAAAGGCGCAGGGGCTCAGAGGAGGGCTTCTCTTCTCTTCTCTTCTGACTGAACCTACCTTGGGCCAGGCAGAGGAGCAAAAGCTTGCGGGTGTTTCTGATCCTGGGCCCATCTTCGATTTTGACGGAGATGGGAAGGTTTCCCGGGGCGAGATTTACCTTTACGAGAATTGGCTTCGCGATTCCGGCCTTTTGGAGCGCGGTCTGCAGGAAGCGCCGAGATACAGCGACGGCACTGTGGATCTGGCCTCGTTTCTAAGGACTTTGCCTACCGCTTCGGTTGAGGGAACAAGGACCCTTGAAAGTGAAAGTTGTGACCAGGGGTGGATATGTTGCTTTATCCGCGGCGATGTAAATAGGGATTGGGATGTAAATATGGCCGACGTCATGGCTCTGCTTGAGTACCTTCCGGGTGGCGAGCCGCCTCCAAACATAGATGCTGCCGACGTAAACGATGATGGAAGAATCAATTATGCTGATTGTACCTACCTTTTGAGTTACTTGTTTTCGGGCGGGACGCCTCCCCCTGCACCCTTTCCGGGCCCAGGGATCGACCCTACGTATGATCCTATCGAGCTCCCTTGTCAGGATGCCGGCGACTTTGAGCATGCTCCGAACGCTCTTGAGAAGCGCTCCGTTGCGGTTCCTCCCAAAGAGGTGCCCCATGAAGTACGAGGCCTGCTTCCTTCAAACCTTCTTGAGCCTGTTGATGGAACAGGCGCTCTGGGATCGATAGCTCCTGAACTTGAAACCTTTCCGGGCCCCGGTGGACTCAAATGGGGAGTTTTCCCAAGCTACCGGGCTCGATACGTGGACCGGCAGAACGAAGCTTGTGCAGTTGCGTTTGAAAGTGAACTCGGTGCAAATTGGTTCAGCGGAATTCCTCATGTTGTTGACGCCGGACCGAATGCATCACCGAGGTACTGGGTCAGATGGTCTGCAAGCTGGGTGCGAGCTTACGATGGGCTGGCTGGAGGGCCCTACTTTGGCCGATTTGACAACGATACCAAGCTGGTGGAGGTGGCCGAAGGGAATGAAAAATATCTTGTTTTATACGATCTTGCAGGTAGAAAGTATGTTTTCTTTGGGTATGAACCCGAGTCACGAGGGGCGAAGGGCCGGCTTGCGCGGATTGAGGCTCCGGGCGGTGCCGAGGTCGTCCTGAATTGGCTTAAGGACAGTGGCAAGCTGCAGAGTGTTGAGCTGAAATTCGCTGGTGTGGTTTCACAGAGCTGGGAGTATGAGTACGGGGCAGAGACGCCCAATTTGCATAGGATTATTCGTGTGGCCCTGAGCCGTACCGGAGACGACGGTAATGAGTATGAGTATGAAGTTCGGTTTCGGTACTTCGGTGCGATCTACAGCGACGAGAAGGAGGGCTCTTCAGGCGATCTCATGCAGGTTGACGTGACAAAGAGTCTGAGCCCTCTTTCAGGATATGACAACAGGATCACACGCAGTTATTACTTCAGGTATTATAAAGGTCCGTTTGCAGGTGAAGGCGAAGGAGCCGGTTACGCACACCAAGTCAGATACGTTTTCAGGCCTGATACTTGTTCTCAGTTCGATACAGAAGGCGGTAATCCTTACTGGCAAGATGATAGCTTGGGATCTAAAGCAGATTTGGAGTTTACTTACTGTGAGGATAGACGGCCAAGGATGGTAAGAATCAAGAAGCGCAGTTGCTGCGGGATAAGCACCGGAGGGCTTTTCCAATTCGCATGGTACCCGGGGAAACCGCAATGGGTGGAGGACCCTGAGGCGGTGCATATGCTCGTTGCGGTTTCCGAGCCTCTTTGCCCCTCCTACCCGCAGGCAAACAGTGTCAGATCGCTTTTGGCTTATAACGTTTATGGACAAATTGTTGCCAGGATTAAAGAAGTAGTTTCGGGGGGAGAGACCCTGAGGTGGTGCCATTACGCTGTCTACACCGATGGTGCAGGGAACGATTGGTATTTGACCGATTTGTGGTGGCCTAATGCGGTGCAACACATAGAGTTCTTCGTAGAGTTCAACGAGGGTAGTCCCCCAGAGTGTAAGGGTACGTGTCCTCCTTTCGACGAGGAGATGGAGTTGCTTTCGGTTGTGATCAAGCAGGCCGGCAAGCACCGCACTATCTCATATTCTAGGACCGGCTATGATTTGGCTGTGGAAGAGCGCTATGGTGAGGGACAGAGCAGTACGACATACCCAACTTCGTTGTGGTTTTACAAAGCTTACTTCGACGGGCTTGAGACCGATAGAGCGCTTTATTTACTTGCTTGGAGGAGGGATTTTTATGGTACGGGTTCTTCCAGCTATGCCCAGACCGATTACCTTTACAGCTTCTACAGTCACCCGGGCGGCCAGGTTTCCCTTGCAGTGAAGGAGGTGGAGGAGCAGGATCCTGCGATTCCTACGTACCATAATGGGTCAGGCGAACGTGTAGCCCGTTACACATGGTACGAGCAGTTTGGACAGCCCAGCTGGCGTAAAGACGGTAGAGGCGCCGTGCATTTTACGCAGTATCATCCTGTCACTTTCCAAATTAAGGCGGACGTTACAGACATCGACACCTCTTCTCCGCCTGCAGGTGTTGATATTGGAGAAGGCCCGCCGGATCCGAAGTATGAAAGCTCAGGAGGGGAACGCGTCAACGCAGCTGTCATATACAGCTACGACGGTCTAGGCCGGCAGATTCTCGTTGAGCAAGAGGCTACATTAGCGGATGACAACAGCACGGATCTGCGCCGCTATTCCCGCCTTGTGTACACCAAGCTCACTGGGCCTTCGGGCAAGCTATCGGCGGACAATCCCGTTGTCTTGCATTACCCGCATGTAGAGGCGATGCAGGGCCAGTCTCAGGAGGAATGGCTCAAACTGGGGGAGTTGTCAATAGAGATAACAACACCGGGGGGCGACACTCTTGTGATTGCAAGAGGCTATCCGGTCTCGGGCGGAAGTACCGAAAGCGAGTTTTGGGCCGACGACTGGGATCCTTCAGCTTCGGATCTTCTGTCGGCTTTTCGGCCTCAAGGCAAGCTCTTTGAAAGATCGGAGAAGGAGTACGACCCTGATACAGGAAGGCTAGTTGCAGAAAAGGTTTGGCTTAACGTGTATGGCAGCCAAGGGGGAGTCGACTTTTTTGAGCGCGTCCGTTACTTTTACGACTCCTGCGGGCGCCTTGTAAGAACCGTTGGAGCCCAGACAGATTCCGGCTTGGCCCAGATAAACAGGGTGCGGCTGGATCCATTAGGCCGCGTTTTCGAGAACTGGAGTGGGACCAGGGATGCATGGGACCCTGCCACGGCGGCGGATCCCCCTGAAGGGGATATGGTACTTGTAAGCCGATCTTTTTACGAC
>CAZGYL010000398.1:0-5276 GCA_964529985.1 uncultured Planctomycetia bacterium
CGAAGAGGCCCCCAGGCGATATCTCCTTTCACACCTGGAGACGTTGCGCCGGAGCGTGAGGCCGGCGGAAGGCATGTACTACACCATTACTCCTCAGCCCGATGGGACTGTGATCGGAAAGGGAACCTGTAGCCATTACAACATCATGGCTGCCGACACTTTGGCTTACGGGTACCTGCTTAACGCCGACATGCGGTTCATGGAAGCGGCGCGACTCTGCTTCGAGTACGGGGTTAAGAACGCGTGCTGGAAAGGAGGGCCTCCCACCTACTTCCAAGTTCACAGCGCGAACGGAGCCACCCATGGAAACCTTTTTATGACGGTGGACTCGGAACCGTGTAGGCGTGGGAAGTAAAATTCACCTGCGGCTACTTGTTCCGCGTTGAGGCTTCTTCAGAGCTTAGTTTTTTTCCGTCCTTGACCCTTCCGCCGTGTAGATCCACACTGTTTGCGCCTCCAGCGCTCGAGGAAATCCGCCTTCGCGCTTTAAGCGAGCCCATTCCTCTTCGGTGTACACAAGAATGTCTGCTGGAACCGGCAGCGGTGCAGCGTCGTACAGAAGCGAGCGCCGCTCGAAAGGTTCTTCGCTGTAACTTGTGATAATGACGATGTCCAGATCGCTGCCGACTCCCCAGTTACCTCGGGCGTAGGAGCCGAAGTAGCCTATGGCACGGACCGTCCTGTGGTTGCGGCCTACAGACTCGGCCCAGCGCCGGACCGCTTCAATGACGGTCTGTGGGTCAGGCCATTTGAGAACGGACGAATTCAAGGATCTCACCGGCATACTGCAACGCCTCGCCACTTTGAAGTGGCCCATAGTGCTCGAACGGCGGTCCCGCCGGATGGCTGTTCGCATAACGTGTAGGAACGTAGAAATTATCGAGCACACGGGCTTTTTCGATCATATCCTGCGGCACTACCACCTTTTCGGGCAATTCCTGTAAAAGCCGGGCGACAACGTGGCCCCATGCCTCCTGGCCGAAGTGGAGGTGCAGAGCTTTGACTCCTTTCTCTGCGGCCTGCTGGGCCGCAAAACAGGCCCATTCGTGCCGCCCTGCCTCCCTACAGTCCCGTGCTTGTTCCAAATCCCTTTCCGCCTGCCGGTACCAGTCCTCCGCTCGGTTCGCCATCAGGCAACTCTCCTCTTCCGTCCGCAGCTAAAGCCCCGCTTTCGCTCAAAAGTTTACCCGAAAGCAGCTTCCCAGCAAACGTAAAGGGCGCATTCGCTCACCGGGGCAATGCCGATGCCTCGTCATAAGATTGCGGGTGCGGCTTTACTCCGTTTTGGAAGAAGCACACTTGAAAGGGCAAAAGATCGCCCTTACGGGTAGGAATGAAAAGAAGCCTGAAGTTTCAAGAGCCGCCCCTCTTCTCCCCGCTTTTTAAAAAAAGCCGAGCCTCCGGCCGGATGGCCCGGCCAGCGGCTCGGCTTGGTGGCAACCTCGGAAAAACCGGGCGCCTCGAAGCCTTCTCAGGCCTTAGGAAATCTGCCGTACGTTTTTGGCCCGAGGACCGCGCGGCGAGTTCTCAAGTTCGTAGCTCACCTCGTCGCCTTCGCGCAGCAGATCGAAGTTGCCGTCTAAAACGGCGCTCCGATGGAAGAAAACGTCGCGTCCTTCGGCGGCGCGGATAAACCCGAACCCCCGGTCCGGCTTAAGCCTTGCAATGTGACCGTTCATACCTACGAAAACCTCCGGTAAAGTACGAGGCGCGCTCGCAAAAGAAAAGACCGGAACGGAAGTTCCGAACGCGCCACGTGCAGCTACGAAACTTCCGTTCCGGTCCGCAACGTAAGCAACCGTTCACCCTATTATACGGACAAGATCGGCACTGTCAACAGATTCTTTTCACCGGTGCTGTTTTTTGGGAACAATCGCGGCCGGCTCTCAGAAAACCGCGTTTTTGGCCTGCAGTGGGCTGCGGCCGGCTTAGAAAAACAGGGCCCTCATCCCTGAAAGGTTCGATGAGGGCCCCACGCGATGAAACGGAACGTCTCGTTCAGAACCCGGTCCGTGCAAGGCGGACTGCACTTCTCCAGCCCGACTGCCTTTCTTCCATGATTATAATTCCGGCGAGCCGGAAGTAAAGAGCAAGGCCCGCAGCCTATTTCTTGCCTCCTGAGACGTCGATGCACACAAGCTCGCCCTCTTTGTTGCTGCGGCAGTAGATCCTGCCGTTTGAAAGCACCGGATAGGTCCAACACTGCCCGCTGAGGACATTCGCCCTCGCGATTTCGCGGTAGGCCTTAGGTGAAGCTTCTGCAATGAGAAGCTCACCTCGGTCAAGCATTGCGATGATCTTCCCTCCGGCGATCATCAGACTGCCGACGCGCAAGCCGTCTTGGCGCCAAGCCACTTTTCCGGTTGCAAATTCCATGCATACAAGTCGTCCTCTGGATCCCTGCTGGCCGTCGAAACCGTAGAGATAGCCCTCGTAGAGTACGGAGTTGTTTACGTGGTTGCGCATCTGCTTATTCTGGTAAATCGGTTCCAGCCCCTTTTCTGTCAGGCGTAACAATGCGCAACCTTTCCCGTAACCCGAGGAGATAAAAATGTACCCGTCATGGTAAATAGGAGTAACTGCATTTACCAGCCAAGCGGTCTTCCAGGGGAACCGCGCGACTTCCTTGTGTGTGCGCAGGTCCACAACTACAAGACCGAAGGCATTGAAGCTTGTGGTGTACTCGGATCCTCCGTGTCTGAAGACGATAGGCGAGGAAAAACCGGCGATATCATCACCTGTCATCCACAGCACTTTGCCTGTCTTCTTATTGAGAGCGACTACACGACCCAAGTCGAAAAGCAGTATATCTCCGTACACAAGAGGAGAGCATGCAAACCCCCATTTATAACGGCTCTGTTTTGCACCGAAATCCTCCTTTGCGTTCGCTTTCCATTTGACCTTCCCGCTTTGGGCATCAAAACAGAAGATGTCGCCTTCGCGACTCATTGTATAAACAAGATCTCCGTCCACGGTGGGCGTCATTCGGGGCCCGGGGTGGCTTCCCAAGCGGCACGGGTAGGAATAAGACCAGATCTTGCGGCCTGTTTGAGCATCCAAACACCAGACCGTATCAGTGCCGCCGGTGTTGCCGAGCGTATACACCTTGCCGTTTGCAACCGAGACGGAAGAGAAGCCGATGCCGACCTTTTTGCGCCAGGCCTCTTTCGGGCCTCCAGCGCTCCAGACCTTCCAGTCGCTTTCTTCCGAAACTCCGGTCCGATCAGGGCCTCTCCAGGCCGGCCAGTCGAAAGGGGCCGCAGGTGTCACTGACGGTATTACCGAAACAAGAAGCGAAGCAAAAAACCTTAAGAACGCCGAATTGTAAGGTGCTTTTGTCATTGCCTTAGCTCTCCTTTGCTGGAAGTCCGACTTTTCTTATCTGGTACCCTCACCGGGCACACTGCTGCAGAGTTCCGTCACACAGGCTTTCCTTTTCCCTCGTTGCGCGGCCTTCCACGCTTGTTGTTTTCCCGCAGAAAGCCTGGCGCGCTTTTACCAGTATTGCTATCGTAACTGCAGAGCAAAGGACGGACAAGAGGCCCGGCTGAACCGCATTCGCTCCTTGCTGCGGAGTCGGTTGCGGGTACCCGAGCTGTGCGCGACCATCGGGTGACCATGGGATCGGATCGAGAAAACTCTACAAGCGCCGACCGATTGCGCGGGCAGGACAGATTCCTGCGCTGCTGGTCCTGCCGGGAGGCTTTACACTCGGCGGTCGTTCGAAGGGACGGCATTCTGCAGAGCAGAAGCGAAAGGTACGGCGGCCCGTACTATCTATACCGATGCCCGCGTTGCGGAGCCGAGAATCGCTGCGAAGCTACTTCAAAGGGCACGATGTTCGCTTCGCCGCCCTTCGAGCCTACACTTCTTGAGTACCTCATGGGAAAACTGGCCCCTCAGGGAGCGTACCAATTTCTGCGCGTTGCTGCATGGTACGAAAGCGAAGCTGAAAGACGACGGTATGTATTTGAGCGCGATGGGGATTTTCGTTACTCCTCCTTATGGGAGCGGATCAGATGGTATTTCCGGCGCAAAGAAGCTGTTGAAGAACCTGCAGCGTTTCCAAAGGTAAAACCGATCCCTTCACCGTATCGCATTCTCGGAGTAAGGCCGGGTGCTTCGGCTGAAGAAATCACCCGTGCTTTCAGACGTCTCGCCAAGAAATACCACCCGGACAAGGTTCATTACCTGGGTCCGGAGGTTGAACGTATGGCCCACAAGCGTTTCAAAGAGCTCTTGGAGGCTTACGAGGCCCTTGTGCGGCGGAAGAAGGGTTGATTTTACGTCCCTGAGCCGTCAAGTCCGCCTTGAGACGTGCCGATAAATGGGTACGGAAACGGTCGATTGGGACCGCGGGCGAGAGTTTTGAAGCTGTCTTTGGAGAAATGGGAGGCCCGCCTGCAGCATGGCTTCCTTAAGGGGTTACGCCCGAACACTTTCGGTTCTTAAGAAAGTAGACATCGGGGCTGTTGTGGGGATCCTGGAACAGGCCCTGCAGGAGCCCGATGAAGAATTCCGCCACCGCACGGCCGCCTTCCTGGCTGATATCGAACAGGAGGGGGTTGAGCGGTTGCTTGTAAGGCGCTTTACAGAAATAGGCCCTGAAGCACAGGCACGTCTTTTGAGGCGGCCTGCAGCTGTGCTTCGGGCTGCGGAAAGGCTTGCGGTTCTGGACGACGGCACCACCCGCGCGAATGTAGTTGAGGCGCTTACCGCACTTGAAGACAGAAGATCCGTTCCCATACTCCTGCGGTACTTGGACGACCCTTCGGTTCCGGTACGCACCCGAGCGCGTTCGTTGCTGCGCATTCTGGCACACCGCTACGGCCGCCAACTTATAGATTCAGGCCCGCGCGAGCGGTCGTACCTCCGCACCGCATTAGCTCTTGTGCTGCGCGGGGGCGAGGTTACGGTGGAGGGGCTCCGCACTCTTCTGGCACTCGGCCGCGACGGCTTCATGCTTCTTGCTCCTGTTTTGCGCGAGCCGCGAAGTGATGCCGCGCGCCGGATTCTCTCCTTCCTCAGCAATGAAACAAGCCGGGACGCGGTGCGCTGTCTCTTCTACCTTGCCTCTTCCGCATATGAGCCCACACGCCAGGCAGCGCGGGCGGTTTTGAAAAGCAGGCGGGAGGGGGCTTTCTTGCGTGCGGTTGCAGAAGTCCTGGTTGAAACAACCGAATCGGAGAGGGCTCCTCTCCTTGTGACCCTGCGCCACTTGGCCTGGGAAGAACTTGGGGAGAAAGATCTTAACAGCCTTGACTTCCCGGCGCAGC